>SBBU01000316.1 GCA_005239585.1 Planctomycetaceae bacterium | reverse complement strand
CTTCGAATGTTTTGATGTTTAATTGGGATTTGAAGTAATCCCACTGCTCTTTAGTTCGAATAACTTGCGGATTAGGTAAAGTCGAAGCAACATACCAGAGAGTTTTTTCATGATTTTGCCCAAAAATCTTGACCTTTACGGCTGGTTCAGTCTTTGATCTGTCTGTTTTTTTACTTTGCTTATGCGTCAATAATCCCTCAAAGAACAGACAGCCGCCAAAGATAAGAGCACATGCCACAATTATGGGTACTACCTTTGCCATTTTTTATCTCCTACATTATAGGACGTCTAACTCACATAAAAAGTTACATTAATTTTTACTTATTTGAATTCGGTGTAAAAGCAGTGCCAGCACCTAGTAATCTAATCTTTACATTATCCATATACGCAGGGCCGCCTCGACTTTTCATTGACTGAAAGTTGTTTCTTGTAGCCTCTCTACATAACGAATCTGGGGATACTAGCAATTTTCTTGATTGTCTCACTCCGCGGCTACTATAGCATGGATTTACTTGTTTTCAGGTGGTTTATTTTCGGGTTGCTTTTTGTCTTCTGGAGGTTTGTCCTTCTCTGATGGTTTCTTGTCGTCAGGTTTCTTGTCATCAGTTGGTTTTTTATCCTCTTTCTTGTCAGTCGGAAGTTTGGTTTTTTCCTCCTTCCAGTTTTTTATAAGTTGCTCGACAGGTGTGCCCGGTATAATATTTTCGTGTTTCCATTCGAATACGAGAGTACACACATATGAGTTGCGTTTCCTGTAAATTCCGAGTTCATGTCTTTTTCTGTTGGTCCCCTTGATTAATGCCTCTGGATCGAACTTTGAGCTGATGTCGATTCTGGCAGCGTGGTCATATATAAGGATATCTTTTACGTAAACAGCAGTTATTTCGAGTATTGTCTCATATTCGTCTTCCTCTTTTTCTTTTTTCCACTTGAATGTGAGCATGGGCGACAGGTCCTTATCCTCGCTATATTTCTCTTCTGAAGGAAGTTCTAAAGGCTTGCCGCAGTGGTCACAATCTTTCTTGCCTGTGGTGATGTCGAGTGTCGTTAGCGTGTTAACGTAACCGCATCTGTACTGCCTGCATTCTTTTTTGACAATGTATCCCTCGTTGGAATAGTTGTACTGGTATACAACTTGGGCAGGGGCCTTGGGCTCTTTAGTTCTTATGGTGTCATGTTCCCACTCATAGCTCTCAAAGTTTAGCTGATTAAAATAGTGCGTTATCAGAGGCTTTGTTTTATTTTGCTGCTCTTCTTTGTATTTTTCGAGCTCTTCTTTGGTTGGTTTTTTGCAACCGATGAGAAGCATTGTGACCAAGGAGAAGATTAGGTACTTCATATTATTAAGACGACAATTACCAGTGAAGCCTTGAGTAAACGGAAAGTATTGCCTCTTTATAAAATAACCAATTTGAAGAAGCTTTCACTGTTTTTAGTGTCTTTAGTATTATGACGAATTTATCTCCTTTCCATGTGAAAATCAACTTTGGGCATGCCTTTCAATCCCGAGTTTTTTCAGTCTGCTTAGGAGGGTGGTTGGTTTAATACTGAGAAGCTTTGCTGCTCCGTTTGGCCCATAGACCCTGCCGTGAGTAGCCTTGAGTATCTGGATCAGATAATTCTTTCTTGCCTCAGCAATATATTTTTCAAGATCGTCAAGAGATTTAAATCCTCTGGGTTCTCCCGTGCCAGATTTCTCCAAAAAGCTTATGTGGCTCGATTCGATTGAATCCGAGTCGCAAAGTATAACAGCACGCTCTATTATATTTTCGAGCTCTCGTACGTTGCCCGGCCAGTCATATTTGTAGAATTTATCTAGCACTTCTGGGCTGACCTTTGTGATTCGCTTGTTGATCTTTTTCGAATATTTATCGATAAAGTGGAGCGTTAGTTCTTTAATGTCTTCTTTTCGTTCCCGCAGAGGAGGCAGGAATATGGGGAATACGTTTAGTCTGTAATAGAGGTCTTCCCTGAAGGATCCGTCAGCGAGCATTTTCTCAATATCTCTGTTTGTGGCGGTGACTATTCTCACGTCGACGCTGATTGTCTCCTGACCTCCGACACGCTCTATTTCTTTTTCCTGTATGGCTCTGAGGAGTTTTATCTGGATCTCTGGGGGGATATCTGCGATTTCATCGAGAAAGAGTGTGCCGCTCGATGCCAGTTCGAATCGGCCTATTTTTCTGATATGGGCCCCTGTGAATGCACCGCGCTCATGTCCAAAGAGCTCGCTCTCAATCAGCGTTGGCGGTAGGGCAGAGCAATTAACTTTGATCAGAGAACGATCGCGTCTCAGAGAGAGTCTATGAATTGCGCGTGCAATCAGCTCTTTGCCTGTTCCTGTATCGCCTCGTATGAGCACTGTCGAGTCTGTATTTGCAACCCGCTCAGCTTGTCTAAGGGCGAATAGCAGTGCAGGGCTTGATCCAACTATTTCATAAAAGTGGTGTTCTCTTACTAACTCATCCCGCAGATATACATTTTCCTGCTGGAGTTCATTCTTGAGCCTTGAAATTTCCTGATAGGCCTTGGCAGTGGAGACGGCGATCGTAATCTGCGCAGCTATTTCTTTAAGAAACTCTAACTCATCTTTGGTGTAACTCCTGGGGGTGCTAGAGGCAACATTAAATGTACCGATTGCCTTGCCCTTGAGCACAAGTGGAAGAACTACTCTGGATCGAATCCCTGCCTTTGCAAGGAGCCCGTCTTCTGAGAATTTCATGGTAGCAACAATGTCTTCATCTACAACAGGCTCCTTTTTTTCTACTGCAAGCCCCAAGGCACTGCCGTCTGCCTTGACCGTGGAATCTCTCCCTAGTATCTCACGGTGTTCAGGTTCTAATGCCACAAAACGAAAGAGTCCCTTGGCCTCATTTAAAAGTGCAATACTTGCCCTGTCAAAACTGAAGATATCTAGCCTGCGCAGTTCTGACACTACAGTCTTGAAAACAGCGCTCACGTCCAGCTTAAAGTTGATTGCATTTGATATCTCAAGAAGGGTGCGGTACTTTCCTTCGGCCTTGCTTACTTGATCTGATTTTATGGAGTTCAGGGCCAGCAGCTCTCTATTTTGTTTCGAAAGTTCTTCCATTAATAATGCTTTTTCTACAGTGATTGCCATCTCTCCTGCGATTTCTTCTACAAGCTTTTCGTGTCTCATGTCAAAGGCTTTTCTTTTTCTGCTTGAAAAGAAGATGACGCCGATAGGTTTACCGCTTGCAATAAGAGGGAGGGTTAAATTTGATAACATACCTTCTTGGACGATTCTTCTGGTCGAATCTGATTCGGGATGTTTCTTTAAATAATCCTCAAGATCATTGATGATCCTTGATTTTCCATGCTTTATGAGAGTTTCTAATGAAGATCCTTCGACCTTCCCTATATAACCTACTGGTAATGCGATGTCACCATCTGTTTTCAACGCTGTAAGAACCAGTTTCAAACCTCTCTTATCAAGAATCGCTATTGCTACCCTGTTGAATGGGATCAGGTTTTTGAGCTGATCATAGGCAATTTCCATTATCTCCTGATAACTTTTCCCTTGGTTTATCTCTAGAATGATCCTTTTAAGCAGCCCTAATTTGTTAGATGAACTCATTTGACGTTGCATCGTTGCAATGTTAGCATATAGAAGGATTAGCATCAAGGCTATCGTGGCGACAACGAAATTGTCGTAGAATTGGAGAATCAAATGAATGTTTTGAGTGTAAGTGTCTATGATTCAATTAGATATTATAATGAAAGGGTACTTTATTTGCTATACTAAAATAGATTTCAAGGGTTAGTTATGGCTGAAATAACAGAACAAATGGTTTTAAAGGCATTAGGCAGGATATTAGACCCTGACCTACAAAAGGATATTGTATCTTTGGGTTTTGTAAAAGATATAAAGATATGCGACGGAAATGTTGCTTTCACAATTGAGCTGACCACCCCTGCTTGTCCAGTGAAAGAAAAGATGAAGGAAGAGGCATATAGATATGTAAAAGAATTGCCCGGGGTCGAGACAATAAACGTGCAAATGACAGCACAGGTGCGTCCCTCAAGAGGGGAGATGAAACAGCAGTTGATTCCTACTGTAAAGAACGTGATACCCGTTGCAAGTGGGAAAGGTGGAGTCGGCAAATCGACGGTCAGTGCCAACATCGCGCTCGCCTTTGCGAAAATGGGTGCTCGAGTGGGGCTTATGGATTCCGATGTCTATGGCCCGAGCATTCCTACTATCATGGGAGTCAACAAGCCGCCGCCAATGAAAAACAACAAGCTGCTTCCTATTGAACAATATGGTGTGAAAATAATCTCAGTCGGCTTTTTCATAAAGCAGGAAGAGGCTGTGGTCTGGCGCGGCCCCATGCTGCACAAAATTGTGAGCCAATTTCTGGGAGAAGTTGAATGGGGTGACCTTGATTATCTTATCGTAGACTTGCCTCCGGGAACTGGTGACGTTCAGCTAAGCCTCTGTCAGTTGATACCTCTTACAGGCGCTGCGATCGTCTCGACACCTCAGGATGTGGCGCTTCTTGTTGCACAAAAAGCAATCACGATGTTTAAAAAATTGAACTGCCCTGTACTCGGATTAATCGAGAACATGTCCTACTTTCTCTGCAGGCACTGCGGCAAAAGAGAAGAAATCTTTGGCTCTGGCGGTGTGAGAAAGGCATGCGAGAGATTGAGCGTTCCGTTCCTAGGTGAAATCCCTCTCTCGACTGATATCAGACTGACATCAGACAATGGTGTTCCGATCGTGTTTGCTGATCCGGAAGGAGAGATGTCACAAGCTTTCATAAGAGTTGCAGAAAACCTCGCCGCACAGGTTTCTATAAAAAATATGCAGTCCGGAATGGACGAGCCCATAAAGATTTCTTACTAGTGCCGTAATTCATAAATTCGTATAGGGTCTTGAAAAGACCCTATACGAATAGCTCTGTAGCATATGCTACAGAGCTGTTCGTGTCGGGTTAGTGTAGTTGTAATGAGCCTGATAACAAAATCTGACACGAACTTATGAATTACGGGACTAGTCTCATGGCTGATCTGTTAAAAAAAAACGTCCTGAATGTAAGAGGGCGGTACTTTGTGGACACTAACTGCATTGACTGCCATGTATGTGTTTTGATTGCACCCCATATCTTTTCTGAAGATGATGACAAGTTGCTTGTCTATGTTAGACAACAGCCTCAAGAACAGGAAGAAAAACTTGTCAATCAAGCAATCAGAGAATGTCCTACATCATCTATTGGTGTTGCATGACCAAGTTGGATATCAAGACTGATAAATTTGTCCAGTGGGCAAAGGGGCTAGAGGAGCCCGAATGGATGACGGAGCTTAGAATTAAAGCGTTCGAACTGGCCCGGTCGCTCCCATATCCTTATGCTGGTCTAGTAGACCCTTCCACGATCAAACCAGCCGGTGAGTATGTTGGGCCATGCTTTCCTATATCGCTTACAGGAAACGTTGAAAATAGCGCGATTATTTCTGTTGAAAGCCATGGATTATCACGTTGTTTTGTGCGAGAGGAGCTTATCAAATCTCACGTGATAATAACTGATATTAAAACAGCAATAAGAAAATGTGCCCACATTGTGAAGGACTTGATGGTAGTAGAGTTGGAAAATATGCACGTTGCGCTAAGTACGGCCTATCTAAACAACGGTATTTTCATTTATATCCCTCGGGGATGCCAGATACAACTCCCAATATCAGCAATCTATGATGCTGGGAGTTTATACTCAGGCCTTTTCAACATAATAGTTGTTGGCGAGAATGCCTCAGCTACCTTTTTTGAAGAAAGGATCTCGATAGGCGAGACTCTGAACCTTGGATCGACGCAGATTATCCTTAAAGAGAATTCAAGATTAAACCTGATACTCCAGGAAAGGTGGTCTATCCGTATGAAGAGTATCTCTACTGAACAAGCAAGGATTCAAAAGGGCGCCAGATTGGATTGGACATATTGCAATCTTGGTTCCGCCTCAAGTGATGTAACTTTGGCTGCAGATTTTATCGGTCCAGATTCAACTGTGAACCTCAGCAGTCTTGTTGTGCTTTCTGCTAGCCAGCGCTCAGAAATTACGACAAGATTCAATCATAGCTCATCCAAGACTAGTAGTAATATATTGCTCAATGGTATTTGTAAAGAAGATTCAAATGCACTCTTTCAAAGTAGGATATTTGTTCCCAAAGAGGCCAAGGAGGTCAGTATTGGTATAAGTAATAAGGTTTTGCTCGGCAAAAATGCCCGCTCTGAATATATCCCTGAGCTCGCGATCGAAGCCAATGATGTCGAGTGTGAGCAGGAATCAATCAAGACAGAATTTGAGGATAGGCTGACTGCAGGATTAATGGAAGATATCATGAAACACATCCAAGAAAATTCTGTAAGAGATAATGTTAGAAAGGCAATCGGGGTTAGGTTATGACGATGTTAGAAAATGCCGTAATCGAGGCCTATAAGGACTTTCCCATATTTAAGAACACCGTGAGGGGAAAGAGGCTCATTTACCTTGATTCTGCCGCTACAAGCCAAAAGCCTGTACAAGTAATAGAGGCAATAAAAGAATTTTATGAGGGGTATAACTCGAATATACATCGAGGTGCCTATTATATAAGCGAAAAGGCCACTGCAAAGTATGAAGAGTCAAGAGCAAAGGTACAGAGATTTATAAATGCAAAGGAATCAGCAGAGATAATTTTCACGCGTGGAACAACAGAGGCAATTAACCTCGTTGCAAATGGCTGGGGTAGGAAATTCCTTAGGCCCGGAGATGAGGTGCTTTTGAGCGAGATGGATCATCACTCGAATATTGTGCCTTGGCAAATCATTACCAAGGCGACAGGTGCAAAATTAAGGTATATACCGATTACTCAGGATGGAAAACTTGCAAACGTGGAAAAATATATCACAGCAAAGACAAGAATGCTTTCCATAACACATGTGTCAAATGTTTTGGGGACGATAAACCCTGTTAAAGAGCTTGCCAAAATTATCCACAAGAATGGAGGGCTAGTTGCTATCGATGGCGCACAGGCCGCACCTCACATAAGAATAGATGTTCAGGACTTGGATGTGGATTTCTATGCCTTTTCAGCCCATAAGATTTACGGCCCTACAGGTTTAGGTGTGCTCTATGGGAAGAAGATCCATCTTGCGGTCATGGATCCGTTCCTTGGCGGCGGACATATGATCAGTCAGGTCAATCCTGATTATTCCACTTGGAATGAGTTACCATACAAATTCGAAGCAGGTACAATGCCGATAGCTGAAGTAATAGCGCTTAGAGCTGCTCTAGATTATCTGGAGGGTTTGGGATTCGATAGGGTAAGGGCCTACGAAGAAGAACTAACAAAGTACCTTCTGGAGAAACTCCTGTCACTAAAAGGTATAACAATCTATGGCCCTGCTAATTTCAAAGAACGTACTTCGTTGGCGGCGTTCAATTACTCTAATATTCATCCACATGACATTGCAACTGCTGTGGATCAGGAAGGTATTGCAATAAGGGCAGGTCACCATTGCTGTCAGCCGCTCATGAGGAAGCTTGAGGTTGCAGCAACCGCCCGCGCAAGCCTCGGTATTTATAACCGTAAAGAGGATGTTGACGCCCTCGTGGAAGCCCTCCGCAAGGCAGGCCAGTTTTTCAATGGTAAATGACTTGAAAGCAGTCGAAACGTTGTATAATATGTGGGAAG
>SBBU01000293.1 GCA_005239585.1 Planctomycetaceae bacterium | reverse complement strand
TTCCTGTGCTCTCCTGCTTGCTCTGTGGCCTCCTTCAATGAGTGTATGTAAGTTGCATAATCACAATAAGTTACGGTACAAAAAAGTGTTGACAAGCGAGAGAGTTGTATTAGGCCAAAATGCAGGATCGATCTCTTGCCTGCAAGATAGTAACCTGCTATGATGTTGGCCGTGCAAGAAGAAACATATCTACTGCCAGAGAGACTTCACAAGCAGATTTTAGAGTGGCAGAGGAGACATTTCGAGGACTATGATTTCTTTTTAGTGAACTGGTCAAAGTTTTATCCAAATGAACCTCAGTTCCAGCTTGTAGCTAAACATGGTCAACTCAAGAGCCCTATAATAGAAGTTGGAGCATTAAAGGGACAAAAGCGATTTTCACGTGCGAAAGAAATGAACGATGAGATGATCTCCCGTTGCGCAAAGATCATCAAGGCTCAGTGTTCAACTGAACTCGGTTCAATCCAGCAGCACAGGGGTTCACTGCACAAGGCCCAAGACCAAAAGACTCAGTTTGATGTCTTAAGAGTCATGGCTGAGGAGTTAAGACATGCCTATCAGATGCTCTATGTGCTGGCTATGGATGAATGGGGTTCGGACATTGCTAGTGAACTGATGGATGATCTTCTCTCTATGAAAACTGGTGAACACGTGCTTGATGCTTTTAATCTGTTTTTCGACTCCTTTGTCGATAATATAACATTTTGCGGTATAATCGACCGCGTGGGGAAATATCAATTGATGATGCAGCAGGCGTTTTCGTATGCGCCGATGGCTACGAGCATGAGCCCGATGCTGAGGGAAGAGGCCTTTCACCTCAAAACTGGCACCGAGCCGCTGAAGAAATGGGTTTATGACGCCAGTTTAGGTGAGAGCAACGTGACCATAGAGGCAATTCAGAAACATATAAACAAGTGGACCCCAAGAGGACTGGAGATGTTTGGAGATGAAAAGGGTGGACATAGTGTGGTGGATATGGGTTTTAAAGATCTTCTTAATGGCGAGGCTCAGTCTAGGTTCTACTCAGAGCTGAAAGCACACGTCCAAGACAGTCTAAACTACGAAATTGTTAAAGCCAGACTAGATTCGCTTTCTCGTGCCGAGGCGATCTCAATAGTAGGGGAGGTCATGACAAAGAATCAAGATGTTAAAGGCTTTACGCCAAAGGATTTTGTATATATTCCCAGCGAGAAATTCTTCAGGCGTAGGGGGAACTATGCGTTCGAAATGTACGATGTTAAAGGAAGAGCTATGACAGATGTAAAAGAATATCTGAATTTTCTGAGATCGGTCCTTCCTGATTCATATCTGGCCTCACCTGACTTTAGGAATTATGTCAACAATCTAAAACAAAAACTCACGGGAATAGCGGTTGAGGAAGGCCCACTGCCATTCTATGGCTAAAAATCATTTCTTAGAAAGAAGTAGACCTACTGCGCTTTTGTGATAGAGAATGATGTCGTTTAGGCCATCATTGTTTACATCTTGAAATGACAACCACCGTGGATGTCTATCCAATTTTATTTCTATCTCCGGGTCCTTTTCAAATCCTATCTCTGATCTGCCATCGCTTCCAAATTTCTCCTTGCCCCTGAAGATTTTTAGGTTATCACCTTTTGGATCAGCGACAACAAGATCGGGTCTGCCGTCTTTGGTTAGGTCTGGACTTACAATCACCAGTGAAAGGCTTCGAAGAGGGTTCTTTAGGAATTCGCCAAGGTTTAGGTATACCTCTTTGGTTTCGACGAACTCGTGTTCACCTTTTAGAGGGATGAATTGGTAGACATCAAAGTTTATTGCTATATCACGCATAATAAATTGTTCAATTACCTTTTTAAAGATGTCGACATCAACTCTAGATGAAAAAATATCAAGATAGCCGTCGTTGTTGAGATCCGTGAATTGTGGGCTATAACCGGGCAAGCTTGTACCACGTATATTTAATGATTTGGCTCCAGTGAAATCTCCCTTTCCATCACCATAATGAATGAATATCTGCGTCTCAATAGAACCGAGAGGGCCAAGCGGGTATCGGTTCTTGATTATAACTAGATCGGGCTTTTTGTCGTTATTTACGTCCTTAAAAAACGCGTCAGGGAGTTCAAAAACGTCCTGAGATCTTTCTTGTTTCAAAATAGGTATATGCCTCGGGTTGTCGCGAACAAAGTTGCCTTTGTCATCCTGAAAAAATGTTGTAACTTTATCTTTGTGGAGTACAACAATGTCCTTTTTCCCATCTCCATTCATATCGAATACTTCTGGTCTTGGCATTGTCTTCATATGAGAAAAGAATGATAGCTCTGTCCTGTCTTTAAAGACGAATTCTTCCTTTTTTGTCTCTCTTCTTCGTGCATCTTTTATCTCGGCTTCAAGTTTGAAGGTTCTACCAAATACTCCCGTGGCTGTCTGAAGGTATATTTTATAGCCATCTGGGATGGGCAGGATAATGTCATCCAGATTATTTCCGTCCAGGTCTACGGGATAAAACCACAAGGGTATCGAAGTAGTTGTACCACCCTCAAAGAATGTCCTTGTGTGTATGAGTTTTTTTGGCTTTTCACTGATCGTGTTGTTTTCGAATGGGTAATAGTAGATGCCATCTGAAGTAATGTAGCAGATCTCTACTCCGCCATTTGGGTCGAAATTGCCAAACAAGAGACAACTTGCCTTCTCTGGGAGGACGATCATAACATTAGGAGTCTTTTCAAACCTGCCATTTTTCGCATAATGGACTAGAAGCCACCTGACGGGAGGGCTATGGCTGTAATCGATTGATGTGTTAAGTATGTCTAACTGACCATCGCCATTTAGGTCAAAAACCAAAGTGTCCTGCCTATTTCCCAATGTGAATAAATAGATCTTTTCGTACTCTACCTGGACAGTCAATAGCAACAAGGCATGTATCATATTATAAGAATATAAGATTTGTAGTGCCGCTTCAAGAAACTGGTCTTGAGTGATGTTACCATTTTGAAATGTTAATAGTTGTTGCAATTTTGAAATGTGAGACTTGTCAAGAAAATTGTGTCTAAAAAGGATTCGTATAACATAGAGTTTAGTCCTTGTCAAAAAATCTGAGATGAAACATTTGGTTTATCTC
>SBBU01000087.1 GCA_005239585.1 Planctomycetaceae bacterium | reverse complement strand
TAATAAACTCAAGGCGCTTCAATTCATAAAGGAGACAAAACCTTCCGGGGCGACTGCTCTTTTCAGTGGATTGGAATTGGGATTTAAGAATGCCAAACAGTTTGAAAAATCAAGACCCCCTGAAGAGAAAGGCAAGGTAACAGAAATAAAACCCGAAGAGCTAACAGCAGTCTATCTCCTCTCAGATGGGATGCCGAATATTGGCAAGTTTTTCGGGAAAATGCCGAGTGCAGGGCCTCCAAATTGGAAAGAAGATGCTCTTAAATGGGTAAAAGAAAATTATAACAAGCTAAAATTGGTTGTTCATACAATAGCGATTGGCGACAACCCGGGTAATTCAGCCGATTACTCAGATTTACTCAAACAAATCGCAGAGAAAGGGGGAGGGATATTTAAACTTGTGGAACTGCTGGATAAATATAAAAAATAGAGCCTCCCCTCAGCAGGCGTTGTGACTTCCTGTAAAGTCGGTGTAATAGAAACTCTCTTTAAATCTGTAAACTCTTTGGCAAACAAGGCTAGACATTTTGCTCACCGATTCAAGCACTATTAAAAAATACTATAGCCAAAGTACAAAATCGGCCGAAGTAATTAGTATGAAGGGCTTTTTTCAGTATATATCACAAAACAGGGAGAAAATACTGATTATTACCGGTCATGTGGTGATAATTGCTCTATTTGTATTTGGTTTTGCATGGTTGCATCATGAGAGTTACAGCCTCTTAAGGAGCGATACTAATTTCACTGTTAATGGGCGTTTCATACTTGAGGACGGAATAACAAAGTTTTTCTACGATGAGGCAAAACGGGGTATAAATGTGAAGAAAGTCGAAAAAGTAAAGAGACTTTTTCCTAACAAGCTAGAGGTGATCTATCAAAAGCGCAACCCATGCGTTGCTGTGAAGAAAGGCAAGAATTTTATAGCGGTTGATGACGAGGGAGCGGTTATAGAAATATTACGAGATCCAAAAAACCTAATCACAGTTGCTGGAGTTGCCGGTGACCCTCCAGAGATTGGCAAGGCGTGGGGAATTTACGACGTCGAGGCAGCTATAAAGATGATAAAAATAATAAACTCAAGTGACCTCCTCAAGTCACTTGTAAACGAGATAGACGTCTCAAACATAAAGGCCCGCGTGGACCGTTCATCGAGTGAGGTAGAACTTGTTACCAGAGCGGGTTGCAGGTTACTGTGGGGCAGAGTGGAGGGCGCTGCTGAACTGTCCTCTGATGAGAAGATTGCAAATCTGAAGATGGTATTGCGTGAATACAAATCCTTAGATAACATAAGGTATGTGAAGCTTTTTGCGAAAGATGCCCCTGTTGTAGCTGAGAGAACTGCGGGAGCAAAGACAAATTGATAGAGAATATTAAACAGGCGGTGCAGAAGGGGGTTGTTCTTTATTTAGTTTGGCTTCTTTTCGTGTCCTTTATGGCAATAATTTCTCTGGCAGAACTTTCGCCACTCAAATTCAAGATACTACAGCAGGAAAATGTATTTGCATGGGTTATAGAGACCGAGCTTTTCTTCGTATTCGTGTTATTTCCATTTTTCCTTCCAACGCTAATGGAGGGTGTTAAAGAGAGCTGGGTGAACATATTTACGACAGTTTTTATCCTGTTTCTATTTCCCCTTCCCATTATGCTTGTTTGCCAAAATCTATCAGTCGTGGATGGGGTTGTATTTATCAAGGCGATGGGACTTGTCTTTGCAAGCGCGTTCTTTGTCAGTTCGCTTTTTGTATCTACCCACTTGATGGGGCTCTCAATTATGCCATATTATTTTCTGATACTCTTTATTGTTCAGGCCATGGGCCCATTTCTTGGGTATCTATCGCTTGAGTATGGTCTCAAGCTCGGCTTTATGGATTCATTCTCTCCGTTCAAGAGCGTATTAGACCCGCATTCCCAGACAATTGGCATTCAAATACTTGTTCTTACCGTTACAAGCCTTTTGCTTTTTGCCAGCACCATTCCTTTGGGTCTACGAAAGGCACAGGCAAAATAGCCCAAGATAATCGGAAATTGGTCTCTCTTTTGCATCAGTTCTAGTCTCTATAATTGTTTTTTGCGAACCTTTTGGTTAGATATGTGTATAACCTTATAGGTGCTGATGTAATTTTTTACGGAGTGTGAGTTAATATGGAGTGTACTAGGATAAAAGAGCTGATTTACGATTACATGAAGGGTCTTGCCCCGCAAGAGGATACAGAGCGGGTTAGAACTCATCTTAGGACGTGCTCTGAATGTAACGAGTTTTACAATGAAGTGGAAGAGTCTTTGGTTCTTTTGGGTAAAGTGAGAGATGTTCATGCCAAGTCTAGCGCTTGGGAAGAAATCGGGGAGAGGATTAAAAACTACAGACGAGGAGTATATAAGGTTGCTCTTGTTACATTTGGCGTGGCAGCAATCCTTGTTATTGTTCTTCTTGCCACATTTCTCAGAATACCTGAGCAGCCTCCGTCTGTTGCATATGCAGCCTTTACTGCTCGGGCATTAGTCGCTGAAACTGAATATAATTTCGGCTCGGATTCGATCATCACGATCCCACAGATAGGATCAGTTACAGTGCTTGAAGAGGGAACGGTGTTATCGTTCAAGTCCAGAAATATACTCCAGCTAGGGAAAGGGACGATCCTTTGCGCGGTTACATTGCCTTCGGGGAACTTTACAGTGAGGACAGATCAATGTGATATTGACGTCAAGGGTACTCAATTCGTAACAAAGGTGGTGGAGATAGGCGAAACCCTTGTGGATGTCAGAAAAGGGCAGGTAGAGATTAAGTCTAAAAAAGCAGCTCAAGGTGTTATGGATTCAATGGTAAGGATAACAAAAACAGGTGAGATCGAGTCAGTAAAGGATAGTCCTCAGACATTAAGAATAGTGCTCGAGGTAGGTAAAGAATTAAAGCTCGATAGGGAAATGAGAATAAAAGGGCGAATAGAGAATCCTTCAGCAATGTACCCTGTTTATATAGAAGAGATTCGCCTGCATGGTTTAACCGTTGAGGATCGGTTTACATTGCCGGTAAAAGAAGATTATGAAAAGGGCCTGACAGGACTTGTAAAAGTAGATGCATTTAATCCGTTAAAGTTTAGCTTTGTACTCAAGCCGGAATCATTTCCCAAGTCAGAAACGTCAAACACATACAGGGCAAAATTCGTATATTATGTAGTAAAGGTTAAAGGGTTTATTGGAGTTCAGGCTCGGATTATCGAGTCTGAGGAATTTGATATTGTCGTCAAGTAAACCCTGCTCTTTAATAAAAAAAAGGTATAGCAGCCTGTAATTAGGAGACTGCCGATATGGAAACTACGTTAAGAGAGATAAGGAACAAATTCGATTCCATCCGAGCTGCAGTAAGGTCATGGTTTATAATCTATGGGTTATCCAGGATTACTACATTCTTTTGCATCTCGATCATACTGCTTTTTATAATTGACTGGCAGCTTGTTACCACCCCTTATTTTGTGAGAGTTGCAATTCTCGCAGGGATCATAGGATATTCATGCTACATATGTTACAAGGAGATGCTAAAGCCACTGGGTGTAACACTGAAAGAGGATGATCTTGCACTTTTCATTGAACGTGAATATCCACACCTAAAAGATAGGTTGATAAGTGCTGTTCAATTTTCCAGAAAAACCGACTTGAATCCTCAGTACGATTCACCTGAGCTCATTTCGCTCTTAATGAAAGAGGCACAAGAGGTATCACAGGAGCTTGATTTTAAGAAGATAGTGACAGGCAAGTATGTAGCGAAAACAGTCTTTTTTGGCGGACTTTGCCTCGCCTTCGTTGTAGCAATGGCAGCAGCCTGCCCTTATTTTCAGATATTTCTGAATAGACTTGTAGATCCGTCTCTCATTTGGCCAGACCCAGTAAAGTTTGAGGTTATGTGTGATAATCAGCTAGTGAATGTAGGTCAGAGCAAGGTGGTGGCTAGAGGTCAGGATTGCTTCATAAAAGTTACACCTACAGTCAAGGCAGATATGGTGAAGGAGGTCTATCTGCAATATAAAATGATTGACAAGTCACAGAATAAAGTCCTAGAAGTTGGGGAGTTAAAGATGGACCGCCTTGGTGCAAGCTACAAGTTAACATTACCGCGTCTTTTTTATCCTGTTGAATTCCACATCAGACACGCTGAACGTCCAAGGGGTCCTTATAAAATCGATGTGCTAAATGCGCCTGACCTGCATACTGATAAAATACGAGCGATCTTGAAATTTCCTGAATATTTGAAGAAAAATGATGACACGAAATTTACAGGTAACCTGGAAGTCCCTATAGGTACTGAGGTCAAGTTGATACTCCCATTTGATCAGGAGATCATTCCCTTTACGGAAAAAGATGCGAGCACAAAGGATGAAGTTACATATCCCAGGATAGTTACGAAATTAAAGGAGCCAATGGGGCCTATTCAAGCTACAATAGATAGCACCGACCGCAGCATCGTAACAGCTAGTTTTAAGGTCGAGAAGGATCGATTTGATTATCAGATATTTGTCTATGGGAAGAACAACCTGAAAAATATTGATCCAAAGGTCTTTACTGTTGTTGGGATTCGAGATGAACCGCCCAAAATTAAGGTAATAGACCCGAGAATGGGGGAGAAGGTAACGACTCAGTGTGAGCGCCCAATGAAAATAGAAATAACCGATGATAATTGCATCGAATCGATATGGTATACATGGAAGATAAAGGTTAAAAATGAGATTGATCTGCCTGAGCAGAGAGTGGAGGTATACAAACATGATCCTAAAAGTTCCCACAAAAAAGAGATAAAAATACCCGGAATGGACACTCAACCGGTCGTGTTGACGTTTAATAAAATGGAGTGGAAGGATATAGAAGGGGTGCATAAGCTTGCTGTTGGAGATGTAGTAGTCGTGACTATTTTCGCCAAGGACTATAAAAGTGGAGAACCGCCTAATCTCTTCCAGACAAGTGAATTCAAGTTTACTGTCGTTTCGATGGAAGATCTTGAAAGGGAGTTGTTAGACGAGATCATAAAATTCAGGAAGGATATTGAGGACAAGGGTGGCTTGATTGACAAGGAGACTGCCCTCAAAATGCAGACAACAGGTTGGATTGACAGAAAGATTTTCAAAGAAGACAAATTCCAGGCACATAAGATTGAGATCAGGGATGCCTATGATAAGCAGAGAGCTGTAGCTGACAGCATTGATAAAATAAAAAAGCGGCTTCGCGAGGTGGCAAATCGAGGCCTCTATAATAAGATATTCTCACTTGATACGTGGAACGAGTTAGACAAGGCAATTAGGGAATTGGCCAAAGTCAGTCTCCCAGAGTCCTCAATGCTTCCTCACAGTATGTTCGACTCACTGCCGGGCGCTGTATGTGAACAGGAGACGCAGGGGCCAGCATATGAGGCGACATCATTGCTTAGCGCAATTTTGAAAATAAGGTCGGAGGAGGAGAGAGAAAAGGAAGGAAAAAAAGTGCTCGGGTACCAGACTGAGACACGAGACTCTCTTGTAAAAGTAGTTGATTACCTCAACAAGTTTACAAGCTATCAGGAGATAGTTGCCCTTGCGAGGAGACTCAGGGGAGATATAAATAACGTAGTTTGGTGCAGAAAGTGTACAAAGGTTCAAGATGATCCAAAAGCAAAAAAATGCAAATATTGTCAGGAGGATATCCCTCAATAAAAAGTTTTTACGAGGTTTAATATGTCAAGAAAAGCGCCTATCCTGATGGCTGCGATGGTCATTGGGTTAATAGCGCTTCCTTCCGTTGCTAGTGTTACCCAAGACACCTCTAATAATAGTACACAGTCTGGTACTGCCTGGAAAGATCTGTTAAAGAACTTGGGCGTCGAATCGGATAGTCCCCAATCTGATAGTGCCTACAAAGCTGCAGGGCACCTCTCAGATGCAATCAAGGAGAAAGAGGCTTTAAAAAGGGAAGAAATGTTGAAGGAGGCACTCAAGGCACAGTCAGAGACCATAGACGCATTGGAGCGAGCTAAAACAGCATTGCATAGATTTACAAACTACCAGGATGTCTTGAGCACTGCCCGTAAAATTCGTGATCTTCTCAGGAAGTTTAGAATCTGGTAGTCTCTCGCTATTGCTTTTTTCTGATCTGGCCTGTTTTTTCCTCTAATGTTTCCAACAATTATTAGCGATAATCAGTATAATAATAAAGGGCAAAGTGAGAAGGTTTTTCAGCTCTTATTACACTAAATCATATGGAAAAAAAACAGGGCCTTTTTTATCTGATTTGTGAGTATTTTGCCTGTCTGCGCAACAGGCAGGGAGGATAGGATATGAGGAAACTTGCGATAACCGTCGTGGCCGTTCTGATAACCGGCTTCCTTGCAATCCCTTCCACGAGTTACTCACAGGATAAGCTTGAGACCCTTAAGAGGATTGGTGAAGAGCTTATAAAAAAATTAGATGTTGTTCTAAAGACCGAAAAAGACCCTGCAAATAAAGAAAGGCTGGAAAAAGTCAAGAAACTTGTCATTGGCAAACGCTTCCTGTTGGCTCTTAACGACTTTAAGGACCTTGTCGATCAGGGTAGATCTGGCAAGGCAGATCAGGCTAAACTGGATCTCTTAAAGCTTGTGGAGGAAATGATAAAAATATTGGAAGCTATTGCAGAGGAAAATGCAAAGGAGAAACTAGACCTCCTAAATAAGAACATTGCAGAACTCGAGAGGCTCATCAAAGAAGAAGAGAAAATCAAGAAAGATGTTAAGGATCTCAGCAAGGATCAAAGGGATATAGAGAGTCTTGTAAAAAAACTCAAGGAGCTCATTGATCGCCAGGACAAACTCGCAGAGTTGACAGACCCACGTAAAAAAGAGGCGTTGCTCAAGGGGTTACAATCAGAACTGGCAACAATTGATCGCTTGATTACAGAGCAGACATTGCTAAACACCCAGACTAGAGAGACCCATTCCGCAAATCTTAATATGCTTGCTGATCTTTCTAATGAACTCTCAAAACTTATCGAAGAACAGGGTAGACTCAAGAAAGATACTCAAGATAATTCTGGAAAATTTATTGGACTTGAACAAGTCTTGAAGGAATTGGATGAGATAATTGAGAATCAAAACAAGATTTTAACAGATACCAAGGTGGAGAAAGAAAAGAAAAATCCGGATTACGGTATTCTCGAGCATACACAGGATAAACTAGCCGATCCGAAACTTTGGAATACGGGACACAAATTTTATCATTTACCCGGTATTGATCATGACAGGAAAAAAGTGACAAGAGAGACCATGGAGGAGACATTTAAAAAAATGAAGGACTCTGCCCTTCACCTGGGACGCAAGGACCCTGATGTCTCGAGCGAATTTCAAAAAGATGCGCTAAAGGGACTTCAAAAGGCAAAAGAGGAGATTAAAAAATTGTTGGCTGACGAAAAGGCCGGTCAAAAACTACAGCTGGAAAATTTGGAGAAAAGGCAAAAGGAGCTTGAGCAGCTAACCGCTAGTGTGGCAAAAAAAATTCAAGATGCTAAAAAGGGTGTATCTCTTGGCACACAAAAGGTGCTGGAAAGTGCTGCAGGAAACACAACGGATGCTCAGAAGGATATGAATAGGGCCGCAAGTAATATTCCGAAAGAGAGTCCAGAGGCGTTGAAGAGTCAGGAAAAGGCATTGGAAAACCTGAAAAAGGCAAAGGATGTACTCGACCAGCAGGCCTTCCAGATGGCTCAGCCAAACAAAGATGCATATAGTCAGAAAGCGGATAAGCAAGGAAGTTTGGGTAAGGACGCGAATCAGAGTTCAGGTAGCTTAGAGATGATGGCTAAAGAAGCTGGTGGGATAGGAGATCAGTCCTTGGCGGCAAAAACAACACAGGCATCCGATGCGATGAAACTTGCCTCGCAGGCAATGAATCAGGCACAGCTGGGTCTTCAGGTGCCCAATGTCCCTCAGGCACAGCGCGAGCAGGCCAAGGCATTAAAGGATCTCCATGATGCCAAGAAGGCGCTAGAGGATGCACTCAAGGGTCTTAAGGATCCTGCAAAACAAATGGAAGAGATTGGCAAGATAAACGAGGAACAGAAAAAGCTCGAGCAAGAGCTCGGTAAACTCACGGAAAAAATAGCGGAAAAAGGGAAGGAATTGGTGAATGAGGGGAAGAAAGACATAGCTCAGCAAATGGCAGATGCTGGGCAGAAGCTAAGTAATCCCTCAGATTCGCAGGCAGCTCAGGGCGCAAAACAGGATATGCAGGATGCCCAGAAATCGATGAGCGGTCAGTCAGGTCAGCAAGGCCAGCAGGGACAACAAGGTCAGCAGAGTGCAAACCAGAGTCAAAAGTCAGCCTCCCAGAAGATGGAGGAGGCCAAGAAGAAACTAGAGCAGGCGAGTAACAATGCCCAAAAAAATGCACAAAATGAGAATCAGAAACTTGATGACATTGCAAGCAAGCAAAAAGTAGTAAAGGATGACACTGAGAAGCTGAAAAAAGAGGTCGATAAAATGAGTCCGCAGTTTCAAAGTGCCAGTCAGGCCCTTCAGAACTCTGCGCAATCACAAGGTAGCGCAGTTCAAAACGCAGAGCAAAACAAGCCGCAAGAGTTAGGAGGTGACGTACAAAAAGCGCTTCAGGAATTAAAAAGGGCAAAGGAGGAGCTTGAGAAGGAAAAAAAGCAGGTTCAAAAGGAGGCAGAGGCGCAGGAAATAAAATACATTGAAGACATGTTAAAGGCCATCCTCGATAAGCAGCTTGTTATAAATTCAGCGACAAAAGAGGTAGGTACTGATGTAGCAAAGGAGGGTAAGATAAAACAGGAGCATAACATGAGGGCCAATGAGCTCTCAAAGGATCAGGACCTGCTTAAGAAACAAATGAAGCAATTATTAGAAGTGATAGAATCAGAGAATGCCATAGTCTTTAACTTTGCCTTTCAAAGGATAATAGACGACATGAAGCTGGTTGTGGATCAGTTAAAACAAATTAAGGTTGACAGGCCAACTCAGGAATTGGAGGAGGAAATTGTGAGACAACTCAAGGAGCTAATAGAAGCCTTTGACCTTGTATACAGAGAATTGAAAGAGCCTGGGGAAGAAGATAAAGGTAAAGAAGATAATCAGGATAAGGGTGGAGAAGAAAATAAAAATGATCAGGGAGGCGGTGATGAGGACAAGGAAGAGCAAGATAAACAGGAACAAAAGAAGGAACCGCTGATCAAGGATGAAATTCAATTAAATCTCTTCAAAAAAATGCAGGAATCTGTACTTAAAAGGACAGAGCTGCTCGAGCAAAAAGTTACAGATAATCTGAAAGAAGCTACCCAGCTGGAGAAAGATATGCTCAAACTCCTGAAAGATCAGCAGATTAAGCTTGCTGAATTGCTTAATGAGTACGTAAAGAGCATTGAAAATCGGGGCCAGAACGAATAGATTTTATCTTATTGATCGGAGGTAGTGTATGAAAATCTCTGTTGTCATTGTAGCGGTGGCCATCTTCTCGTTTGGTCTATCTGCCTTTGCTCAGGTCGAGGATTACGTGGATGACATGAAACAGGTTATGAAAGATATGAAAAAGGCAGGAGATAAGATATCAAGTTCTACTGGTGAGAATGCCAAGCCTAGATCAGATTTGAAGACCGCACAGAAGCATGAAAAGGATGCAATTGCAGGTCTCGAGTCAATTATTAAGAAACTAACAGAAAAGAGACACGATCAGGGGCAACAAGGACAGCAAGGACAACAGGGACAACAAGGTCAGCAGGGACAACAGGGTCAGCAAGGACAACAGGGACAACAGGGTCAGCAAGGACAACAGGGACAACAGGGTCAGCAAGGACAACAGGGACAACAGGGTCAGCAAGGACAG
>SBBU01000016.1 GCA_005239585.1 Planctomycetaceae bacterium | reverse complement strand
GTAATTGTTAAATTATGTGTGCTCGAGCTTATAAAATGAAGATTTACGCTCGAGAAATGGATTTTAAAACTTTTCCCACACATTTTTGAACAATTACAACACGAGTTACCAGTTGTACAGGCCTGTCAATTCTGTATAATGTTTAGGTTTCTAAGGAGATCTTATGAAGAGGTTTATGCTTATTGTATGCGTTTTATTGTATATATCTGCCGGTGAACCCTACAAGACCGAGGTTCAAGACCAAGACCGCGGTTACTGGATATGGCATCCGGCTGACAAGGCAAATATCTGTACATTTCGTAAAAAAGTTACAATCAAAGACAAACCATCCAACGCCGTTATAACAATCACTTGTGATAACGTCTATCAACTATTCGTAAACGGGACCCTGCTCGGCCATAACAGGAGTTGGGAAGACACGGAGGAATATAGTCTGGATAAAATATTGCAAGTTGGAGAAAACGAAATTATAGTGGAAGGGTCTGATACTAATCGACCCGCTGGACTTTGGTGTCAGCTTGAGTGGAAAGAAGGAGAAAAACAGAACGCGGTATTTACCAGTGGCGACTGGGAAGTATATGAGGGAAAGAAAGATTTCAAGGACCCGAAATGGGTCAAGGCAAAACAGGTTGGGAAATATCCATGCGAGCCATGGGGTGATGTACTAAAAACAACCTCGACAAAAATAAAAATGATCAAAGAGATTGAGAAAACCTTGTCAGTCGAGGGTATACCCGAGTTTCTCCCCCCGAAGGAGAAGAGAAGCAAGATTCCACCAGAAGGTTTTAGAGGGGTCTGGCTTGAGGCAGAATCGGCAGAAAAACATAACCTAAAGAAGACCGAGGACCCCAAGGCATTTGAAGGGGCTTTTCTATCTGTCTCTAGTGAAACATTGCCTAAAGATGGATATTTTGCTCAATACACCTTGAACGTCACTCGATCGGGCTGGTATGAGCTCTGGTTCTCAGGCCGTAACACCCGCAAGGAATTCCAGGCGCCTGTATCATGGTCGCTCGACGGCAAAAAGATGGGTGATCTCAACTTTCTCCCAAAAGAAGGAGAATCATATACATGCGGCTATTATGAATTTGTCTGGTCTCAGCTTGCCGTAATGCGTCTCGACCAAGGCAAACACACAATTGAATTTAAAATGGGCGAAAAAGGTGAGGGTCATAAATACACATTCTGGATGGACAGCATTGTCGCATGGTGCGCATGGCCAGATGAGAAAATTGTGTGTACTAGTTTTGAATTGGAAGACGTGACAACCTTAGGTGCGATAAAATTCAAGGCCGTAGCCAGGTTCAATATCAAAACCGCAAACATAAATTTTGCCGCAAAAAGATTAGACTGCCCGGGAGAAGTTGGTCTAACCACAGTTGATTCAAGTGAGAAAAAAATTCAACAGGAGTTCCTATGTAAAGAACCCTTGGATCCACGTCTTCCGCCACCACGATTCGAAATCACACTAACCTCAGAGGAGAAAACCCTTTGCAAAAAAACAGTCGTTGTAGGAATCGATGTCTTTAACAATCTGCCAAGGGATTCACAATTAGATGAATATGGAGGATATAATCAGGTCAATGG
Source organism: Planctomycetaceae bacterium (assembly GCA_005239585.1). The sequence continues at coordinate 7,968 of SBBU01000016.1, read as the reverse complement.
CAAAAAAACAGGCTATTTCCATACTGAAAAAATCGGTGATCGCTGGTGGCTTGTTACACCCGAGGGACACGGTTTTTTCAGCAAAGGGATGGACGTCCTTCAGATGCTTGACCACTGGTCTAGCCCATTTACGCGTTACACCCAGCGGCATTACATGTCAGAGGAAAATTTTGCGCGCTATAATATCGGCCGACTACGCTACTTGGGATTCAACTCCCTCGGATTCTGGACCACAGAAATAACAAGAAAAGAGGCGCGCAGGCAAAAAATGCCATATTTTATCAACTTGCACCTCCTCAATTGCCTCTACGGAAGCCCACTTGAATCAGCAGACGGCAGGAAATGGATGCCGCTCCCGCATTCACCATGGGGTTGGTGTGTATCAGACCCGTACAGTCCGGAATCAAAGCGAAGGCTCCTTGAGCGCTGTTCCATACTAGATCCCAATGACCCATGGTTAATAGGATACTTTATAGACAATGAATGCCCGTTGCCCCCTGCAGAATTTCTCTACTCCAAGCACACCTATTCAGCTTGGCAGGAATTCCTCAAGAAACGCTATTCAAATATCTCAGATTTGAATAAAAAATGGTCGTCAAAGCACCATCAATACAAATATTCAGGATTTGATCAGATACACACAGATGTTCCACTGGTAAGAGGCACAGATGATCCGGTGCAGAGAGATGTTAAAGACTTCCAACATATAGTCGTAGAGCATGCAGTCGAACTCGCCATGGAGTGTATTAAGACATATGACAAGAATCACATGATCTGTGGACTACGCTTTGCAGGTAATCCAAATCATACTGGTGTAAGCTACGAGACTCTGAAAAAATTCAATGTAAACTCGATCAACTTCTACGGCAGCGACCCCCGTACCGGCATCTCATCCGGCTTTATCTCCGCGCCGCGCAATCTTGCCAATAATACCGAGACACCTGTGTTGCTCACCGAATTTAATGCATCTGCAACTGATCAATTTGGCGATATAGGATTGGGCGGCAAGTTTCCGAATCAACATGAACGCACCAAGGCAATAGCCTCAATGATGCTGACACTAAGCGCCCAGCCGTGGCTCGTTGGATGGCACTATTTCTGCTGGCAAGATTCCAACACCTCCGAAAACTACAATGCAGGACTAGTTAACTGGAAAGATGAGATCTATGAGCCCTTTGGCTCTGCATTGAAAACAATCCTGCCATTGATGGACCATGTTATCTTAAATTCAACTTTCTCAGGGGCCAAGGGATACGAAAAGACCCTCCTAGGTCCTCACATTAAAATAGATAGTTCAAAAATCGTATCAGAGCGCGGCCAAGGCGGATGGTTCTGGACCGAAAGCGCTGACTATATAATAACTGACGGTTCATTTGCCCGTGGATTTCATTTTCAGACAAAAGATGGAGCTGCTGAAAAGAAATATATCAAGGCAATAGGAAAAGATTTTCTCTTGCTTGGCGGTCCTATGAAGGTGACTGCTGACAAGGAGATCACCCAAATAGATGCAATATCGCTTTCTGGAGCCAAGCGACCTGTGAAGATCGAAGGCGGTAAGAACTTTGTTACATTGGATGGCTGTTTCATCTACCAGGTTCAGACCAATTGAAACCGATTCTTGAAAAAACCCTCTGGGTACTAGGGCTCGGGATTTTTCTCCTGCTTATTATCCGGAGCAGCCACGGCAGTTCATCCGACAGCTCTGTAATAGAAATACGTATCTGGGACGAGACTCGGAGCACTTCTGAAGACAGGATAAAGAGCATCCTCTACCGCTCTTTCGAAATGGAGCATCCCAACATCAAGTTGAAGCGAATGCCCAGTCCAGGTAAGCGTACCGATGACCGTGTTGTTTTCACAATTGCAATGGCAGGAGGGACGGGGCCTGATTGCTACGGCGCAGCCCATTTCTCTCTTATTCCGATCTTCATTGATCAGGGTTTCTGCATGGACCTTACAGGATATATCAAGAACGAGCCGCAGTATTCAAATCTGGTTGACTCGATCATGAATATCGCCAGCAAGAAGGGCAAGATCTACGGAGTTCCACACGAAGCATATGTCATGACCCTTGCATATCGAAAAGATTTGTTTAGCAAAGCAGGCTTGGATCCTCAGAGACCGCCTCAGAATTGGGATGAATTTGCCCAGTATGCAGTAAAACTTACTGACCGTCCCAATAAGCAATATGGCTTTGGCATTCTTGGGATGGATTTCTCAAGCTGGCACTGGGAAAATTATGTATGGCAGGCTGGCGGAGAGGTCACAGAGCAGATGCCTGATGGAACATGCCGCATAAGATTTACTGAAGAACCCTCAGTAAAGGCCATGCAATACTACAAAGACCTGCGATGGACCTGGAACTGTGTACAGCCAAATCCATTGCAGGGCTATGAAGATAACATGAGAGATTTTAAAAACGGTCGAGTCGCAATGATCCTCATACCAGCTGTCCACCTGTATCAATTTGAAATACTCAAGGTCCTCAAGCCTGAGCAGATCGGATTTTCAACGCTCCCTGCAGGACCAACAGGGATTCGTGCGGCTCAGATAGGGGGCGCTTTTTACATTATTAACCCGAATATACCCAAAGAAAGACAGGATGCTTGTTTCAAGTTCATCAAGTACATGACATCACCCGAGACACTTGTAAAGAGGTGGCTTTTATTGAAGGAGGCAAAGATAATCTATCCCCTTATCTCTATATATAAAAATCTTGCCTTTGAAGATGTCATCAAAGATATCCCTCCTGAGTGGGGCAAGGCCCTCACAGAGTCAATAAAGAACGGCAAGGCCGAATATTTCCTGAAGGATCACCTCAATCATATTATTTCTGATGGGATTCAGTTAATCCTGACCAAACAGGATGCAAACCCCAAGGTGGTACTTGAGGACTGTGCAACAAGGGCGCATAAGGAAGTGGTGGATCGTTACAACAGCAAGATACAAAAGTAGATATATGAAGTCTTTACTATCTCGACCATGGGTGGCTGCTTGCATATGCCTTGCGCCGGCGATCCTCGTTTTTTTTCTGTTCAAGTATTTTCCAATCATTCAGGCCTTTGGCATGAGCGTCTACGAGTGGGAAATTATGAACCCCCCAGGCAATCTTACCGGGATTGAAAACTACAACCGTGCATTTTCATCTGCCACATTCTGGACCTCATGGTCGAATACGTTGGAGCTTCTCTTCATCGGATTTCTGCTTGGTTTCTGGCCTCCGCTGCTACAGGCAATTTTTTTGAGCAACATTAAAAGAGGTCAGTGGATCTTCCGAGTCCTTTATCTGCTCCCTTTTGTTGTCCCGGCTGTGGCTCAATTCACTGTATGGAAATGGATTTATGACCAAGACTATGGCGTCCTAAACAGCATTCTCGGGAGACAAGATGCATGGCTTGGAGATGCCGGTCTTGTAAAGCTTTCGCTCTGCTTTCCGATGCTTCTTGGCGGAGGCATCGGCGTTTTTATCTATCTCGCAGCTATAAAAGGTATCCCAAAAGAGCTCTTCGAGGCAGCAGAACTGGACGGTGCAGGCCCGTTTCGTCAGCTGATCCACATACTGCTCCCAAGGATTAAATACGTCATCGTTATTCAGCTCATCCTTGCAATAGCACAGGGATTTCAGGTCTTGGACAAGATCCTAGTGCTGACTGAAGGTGGACCTGCTGGCGCCTCTACAACAGTAGCATTTACGATCTATCATTACGCATTTAGGACCTATGAGATTGGCTATGGCGCTGCGATTGCTGTAACACTCTTTATAGCCGTCTTCGCAATAACTGCCATTCAACTCCGGCTTTCGAGGTCTAAGGACTAATGTCATCAAATAAAACTTGGTCAGCACTTTCTTACACAATAACTTTCCTTTGGATTTTTTGTCTGCTCTTCCCGTTCTTCTGGATGGTATCGACTTCATTAAAAGACACACCTGCTTCGCTTAAAACACCGCCCAGTCTTCTTCCGGATGTTCCGCAAAAAGTAAATGTTGATCTAAAATATCAATCACAGGCCAACGAGACTCAGATGAAGCAGGATGCAGCTACGGTTATCTGGACTATAGCAGATCAGTTCAAGCAAGACCATATCGGATCATTTTCAGTACGCTCAATAGAAAACAATCGGATACGAATGGTTGCCTCTGGACTTTTATACCAGGTTCAAAATGCAAAAGACAGATTCATTCTGTCAGTTAGCCCCGGCCCTTCTGATATCGTCAAGGCCTCTGACGATTTACTCAAGACAATATCTGTAGAGAGAGTAGACCAGGATTATACCGAGCAAAAAAGAGAGGATGAAAATCCTCTGTTGAAAAAGATCAATGACACTATTTCAAGGCTTCCGCTTGCTGGTAAGATCAGCACTGTAACCGCAAATGGCGATCCAACTGCATTCGTCAACTCCTATTCCCGCGCATACTCACATGCCTTTGAGCACACCGGCCGCACCTTTGGTGATTTTATCTTGAACAGTGTAACTGTTTCACTGGCAGTGGTTGTCCTGCAACTCTTCATCAGCTCTCTTGCTGCTTATGCACTCTCGCACCTTGTTTCACCTGCTGTAGCACGCTGGCTTTTGCTTTTCTTTGTGGCAACACTCATGATCCCACCGATACTCCTCTTCATCCCTCTCTATAACATGATGAGCGGGTTTCCTTTCAAGTCAATACCATTCACCTCAATTCCATTTCCAAATATAAATCTTCTTAACAGCTACTGGCCGTTGATTCTGCCCTACACAGCGTGGGGATTGTCCATACTTGTTCTCAAGGGATTCTTTGATCAGATTTCAAAACAGACTATCGAGGCAGCACGAATTGACGGCGCCTCGGAATTTAAAATCTACTGGAAGATCGTCATGCCGCTTTCCAAGCCGATATTAGGAGTCATGGCAATATTGACATACATTGCCGTCTTTGACGACTTTTTCTGGCCCTACATTGTGGCTCAGGACCCGAAGGTGTGGACATATCCCGTGGCACTCTATTACGCCCAGAGCAGTATGGCAGAACCGAATGTCACGATGGCGCTTGCCGTCATAGCAGCAGTGCCAACCGTCTTGCTTGCAGTCATCTTCCAGAAGCACATCGAAAAGGGCATCTCCTTCAGCGGCCTGAAGGGATGAACTCGAAATCCTGAAATGAAGCTGTTCACCCACATTCGCACTTCCGTAATAATACTGGTAATTGCAAATCTTCTAACACTAGGAATCTCTATATATCAGAGATGGTCATTATTTGAAATGATGGTTCTATACTGGAGTGAAAGCGCAATTATCGGATTTTTTAATATTCTCAGGATGTTAATCTGTCAGAATATTAACGGAAAAGCCAAGGCTGAACTAGTTGCAGCAAAACTATTTATGATCCCCTTCTTTTGCGTACATTATGGAATTTTCATGTTTGGACATTGGTTTTCCATCCTGGTTCTTTTTAACTCTTCAAACCCGCTGGAAGCACTTAGACTTGACCCGTTAAATATGGTCACATCAACCTTTCCTGATCTTCTGCTTAACATGAATCTACTCTATGCAGGTCTATGTTTATTTGCAAGCCATAGCTATTCATTTCTTGCAAATTATATTAACAAAAAGGAATACCAGTCGACAAACCTCCAAATGCTAATGTTACAGCCATATGGCAGGATCATAATTATGCATTTAACGATTATATTCGGAGGGGCATTCATTATGTTTCTCGGAGCACACCCTGTCACATATACAATCGTTGTTATTTTGAAAATCCTGGTGGACTCGATTTCTCACATACAAGAACGGAAAAAACTGCAAAAGAGTGACGTGTAATTACTTTTGCAGGGACTGCTTGCGCAGTTTCAATGTTGCAGAGGGGTGACTCTAGTAGTAATTTCCGATCTCTCTGAACCAAGTGAGCATAGGATCAGATATTTTTTCCATATGTTGACGAAGCTTACCAACTAGATCCTGTTTGATAGATGTGTAGGATGGATTGTCGATCTGATTGATCATCTCACTAGGATCCAATTTGAGATCATACAATTCACCTCTAGTGGTTGCATTGAAGACAAGTTTGTAATCCTTTGTGCGGACCATTCGCTGTGCAAAAAATGTAAAATGATACAGGAACTGACCAAAGACCGAGTCACGGCCTGTATGAAAGGATTTTCCCTCCAAAAGCGGTAAAAGGCTCACCGATTCGCCCAGATTCGGATCCTGACCTGTTGCAATTTCGGCTGCCGTAGGACAAAGATCATGGAGATAGACAAATTCATCAAATACTTTGCCGGACGTCATGCACCTAGGATGATGGGCAATCATTGGAAGTCGATATGTTTCATCAAACATAAATCCGCCCTTTTCAATCAGTCGATGTGCGCCCATAGCATCCCCATGATCTGACGTAAACACAAAGAGTGTCTGGTCCCATAGTCCCTGCTCCTTTAGATATGTGATGAACTCTCCAAGGCAGTGATCAATCAGAGTTATATAACCATAATAACGTGCAACAATCTTTGCCCATTCATTCCAATCGAGTTCATAAAGACCCCACTTTTGCGATATATGTTTATGGTGAACTGGCTTGTCCTCAAAGGTTTCAGTAAATGACTGTTCAACTGGAATCGACTCTGGATCGTACATTGAGTAGTATGGCTCTGGGATAACACAAGGTGTATGCGGCCCCCAGAAATTCAGCCACATGAAAAAGGGTTTTCTGGTATCGGTTCTTTGGGACAAGATAGTTTTGGCCTCATCGACAAGAAAGTAATCGATTGTAGTTTCGAGCGTCCCACTAAGCTTAGCATAAAGCTCCTGTGTCTGGAAATCAGGATTTTTTCCGCAGTGTCGCTCTAATACGTTAGGGATCTCTAATCTATGCACTTCAAGCCACTCGGTGTAGCGATTTTTACCGCGCGTTTGTTTGACATCTGCGTCTGCATCAAAAGTAAAATTAGGATAGACCCCGCTGCCCGGAAATCCATAGCTCTTAAAGTCATGTCCTTGAAATCCAAAATCACTTGGGAGGCGTGTCTCCTCCACATGCCATTTCCCTATCAACATGAGATCATATCCGGGCAGAAAATCAGGTAACCCGCGAACTCCGGGGCGAAGATCCATAGGGGCAATGGGCACAGAGTGAGGATTTCCTACAACCCCATGTGAAGTTGGGAAGAGACCTGTGAAGAGTGATGCGCGGGCAGGTCCACAGATAGATGATGGGGTAAATGCATTTTCGAAAAGGATTCCTTTGGCTGCCAGCTCATCCAGGTGAGGAGTTTTAACTATTGGATTTCGATAGCAACTCAGAGTGTCTCTTCGCTGTTGATCGGTCAGGACGTAGATAATATTTAATGGTCTAGTCATTGACCCAAAATTCTTCTTTTTGTAAGCGCAAGGCAATCCCTCGCCATTACTTTTGCAAGGACTGCTTTCGCAGTTTCAGTGTTGCAGAGGCCCGCTCTAACGAGTCTTTAACGTTTTGTCTGGTCTCTTCTTTCATTACTGCTTCCACTGTTGTCAATGCCTTTTCAACAATTTCAATACCCAATTGTGGTGTCGCCTGAGCAATTGCTGAAGCAGCCTCCTTTCTCAGCTCCGGGTCTTCTAACTTTGACACTAGAGCCTCTACCACATTTTCCAACATTTGATCTTTAAGACGCGTAACATATGCAGCTATAACAGCGAGCGAAGATAAGCGAATGTTGGTCTCCTTGACATGCAGTTTAGGCAGGAAATCTTTTATAATCTTCTCCACATATCTTTCGTTTATCCTTGGTGCAACTCGAACCAAGCCGCTAAAAGCGCCATCTTGAAGCAAGGAATCACTGGCTTCAAGCCACTCTAGATACATCAACACCTCCTCCTCAATCTGCTTGTCGACATTCTGTGCGAGTATTTCAAAAACTTCTCCCCGTGCAATTTCATCCACCAGCCCTTTTCTCTGTTCAGCGCTTAAGAACTCTTTATTCAAAAGCTTTTTTCCTATTAGCCGTACCC
>SBBU01000335.1 GCA_005239585.1 Planctomycetaceae bacterium | reverse complement strand
TTTGATTACTGATTTTTTGTCTGCCTCGATGATTACCTCTACATCAACTGTCCCGTCAGGATCCGCTTCTAGAATTCGTATAACACCTTCCTCTGTCTGGATGGTTAGTTCCTGTGCCTCGGTAAAATTTTTATTCAGCTTTAGGTAAAGCCTGCCTCTTTCAAGTTTGAATGAACTCTGAGCTAACTGATGAACGACGCTTCCTTCTGATGCCTTTACAAAGCCACCGTCATTTGGAAAGTAAAATTCAAAGTGATCGCCCCCGCGTCCAATCCAAAAGTAGAGACCTACTATTGCGATAAGTAGTGATGCTGCGACCGCAATAATGCGACGCGTAGTAACAAGGGTTGGGCGCTTGACTGAACTGGCTTCCTTGTATGCCTCTTTCTGATGTGGCTGCGCTGCTGCCAGACGCTCATGAAACTGTTGTGCGAGACGATTAGTACGTTGTTTAAAAGAGGAATCTAATCTTTCAACAAGTTTTCTGGTTTCACTCTCTTTCTTGGTGCACTCTACGCATCTTGATAGATGTTCTTTAACCTGCTGATGGTTTGAAGCATCATCATCGCCGAGCACGTATAGCAAGAGCTGCTCCTGTACTTCTATGCAATTCATCTGTCTTTTCTCATGTAATGGTCCATCACTGTCTTGATCTGTTCATAGGCTCGCGAAAGAAGCTTAGTTATAGTATTGACTTGCATATTCAGCGTATCTGCAATCTCTGCGCACGACATTCCCTCATAAAATCTCATCAAAATGATTGCTCGAAACTTTGCCGGCAAAGCTGCCATGGCTTTTTCCATGGCAGCAGTCCATTCTTCCTGATCAACATCCAAGGGCGGATGCAATTTAGGTAGCAATTCTGGTTTTATCTCATCTACGAAACGCATCTGCTTACTTTTTGAAATCCAAACCAGTATACGGTTGCGGGCAATTCCAACAAGCCATTGCCAAAACTTTTCAGGTTGCTCACATTCTGGTAGAGATTCATATGCGCGCAAAAAAGCCTCCTGCACAAGATCCTCAGCCACATTAATGTCAGCAATTTGGCCTTGAACATAGGTAACCAGCCTTTTCGCATATCTGTCAAACAACACCTCAAAGGCATCTTTCTTACCCTCTAGGGCAGCACAAACAAGTTCTCTATCCGTCAGATTTCCCCAAAAATCTTTCATGATATAGTCACACAAGTATACAGTTTTACGACAGATAGTTTACAGAACCCTGTCTATCCCGTACCAAGAGGACCATGGCTTTAGCCGTGGGTGAATTGGTCCTCCCCGCCTGCCTGTACGGCAGGACGGGCAGGTGGTACGGGATGTCGCCCCGAAGGGGCGTAATAAATGGTACCACGGGTTTACCCGTAGGGCTCCACCCAACCCAATTTGAGGCCTTGGACTGTTCATGGGATTGCGGGCCAGTTTGTAGAGTAACGACTGGGAATTTTCGAACGTGCGTTAACCCAGGCCGGTTATCTTCCTTCGCCTGTTCTTGATATAGTCCACGAAGATGCAACTTGCGATGTTATCAGGCCTTGTGAAATAGGCCCTGCCTCTGTTTATCCTTGTTAATTTCTGAACAAACTCCACAAGAACAGGTTCATCAGTCAGCATGAATGTTGTGATTACAATCTTATTTCTCCTCAGGGCCTGTGCCTCCTCCAGCGTGCTGGCTACGACTCGTCGATCAAGCCCAATTGGATTCACATAGAGACGCCCTTCTTCATACATTGCCGAAGGTTTGCCGTCAGTTATCATAAAGACCTGTTTGTTTGGATGCTTTTTCCTGAGGAGAATCCTCCTTGCGACCTGAAGCGCTGCCTTGGTGTTTGTGTGATAAGGCCCTGCTGTTATGTAAGGAAGCTGGCTTAGTTTTATGGGAAATGCATCATCACCGAATGCTATAAGATCAAGACTATCTTTGGGATAGCGAGTCTTTATAAGCTCGCTCAGCGCAAGGGCCACCTTCTTGGCGGGTGTAATCCTATCTTCACCATAGAGCACCATCGAGTGGCTGATATCAACGAGAAGCGCTGTAGCGCATGATGTATTGTGCTCTGTCTCATTGACCTCCAGATCATCCTGTCCGATTTTCATCACATCAGGCCCTGTTCGTTTCAGGGCATTATGAACTGTCCTGTTCAGATCAAGATTTATGAAATCATCGCCAAACCTGAATGGTCTTGTCTCAGGCAGCTTTTCTCCGCCATCTCCAGAGAAGGGTGTCCTGTGCCAGCCAAAATCTCCTTTCTTGAGTGATGAGAAGATCTCTTCAAGCGCTTTTTTTCTCAGCCCGCGCTCACCCTTTTTTGTCAGCTTCATCTTTCCATCCGCTGCAAGATTTATGAGACCGCCTTTTGCAAGGGCTTCACGGAATTTTGCAAGGTCAGCATCCTTGTCGATATATCCTGAATCCTGCAGATACTTCATATATTTTAAAGCACGCTCCACATCGCCATTTAGCATCAGAACAAGATGATTAAAGAGGGCTAAAAGTGTTTGAAATCCCCTGACAAATTCCTTGAGCCGTGGATCCAAGTAAACATATTTAAAATCGATCATGTGAAAATTCCATTTTGATATATTACGCTTCTATCGACTCGAACATTGTCTTGAGCATGTCCTTATATGTCACACCAACATCTAAGCTTTCCTTGGCAATGATTGAATTTTGATAGAGCCCTTCCAAAACAAGCTCCATAAGCAAATAAAGCCCATCATCATTGTCAGGTTTGAGGTGTGCCTTGACGATCTCTTCCAGTCCTGTCACTTTGGAGACCGCCTTTTTGTATTCATCGTTGGACATGTCATCAACAAGCCCTACAGCATTTCCCTTGGAGAACCAGTGTATGATCTCTTTGTAAGTAGTATCCTCTTCGGGCTCCTCTTCCGGCTTGGGCTGTGTCCTTCTCGCTGTTTTCTTGTAGGGACTCGGAAAGCGCTCAAGAAATGCCCTATTGATTGCCTGCCCTACTATTTTATTTGCTACCGCAGTTACGCCTTGCTGCTCACCTTCATAGACCAGTTCTATCTTTCCTGAGACGGCAGGAACGGCAGCATAGACGTCGAGAATCCTTGCATATACTTTTTTCTCCTTGTTTTTCAGGGCGCGCCTTTCCATGTTGCTCACAACATTTTCCATGCACGATATGGAAACGCGGGCAGATACACCCGAGGTTTGATCTACAAACTCACTCTTTCTTGCCTCAAATGTAATGAGCTCAACGACTTGCTTAATCAGGTGCGGGATTCGGAGCTCAAGCCCAGAATCTCTACTGATCCACGATTCCTGTTCTGTAATCCTTATCGCGTCATCCATCGTTCGTGGATAGTGCGTCATTATCTGGGAATCAATCCTGTCTTTAAGAGGAGTTATAATTGTTCCGCGATTGGTATAATCTTCTGGATTCGCCGTAAAGGCCAAGAGGACATCAAGATCAAGTCTGACAGGGAAACCTCTTATTTGAAGATCCCGCTCCTCGAGTATGTTCAACAATCCTACCTGAATTCTTGTATTAAGATCTGGAAGCTCATTTATGGCAAATATCCCTCTATTGGTCCTCGGGATGAGCCCATAGTGAATTGCATCTTCATCCGAGAGTGCAAGTCTCTCGTTGGCTGCCTTTATTGGATCGACATCTCCGATAAGGTCTGAAATAGTTACGTCCGGCGTGGCGAGCTTTTCATTGTAACGAAATTCTCTATCAAGCCATGCTATTGGCAATTGATTTCCCTTGTCCTGCTTTAGCTTTTTACATCTCTTGCAGATTGGATCGAATGGATTGTCATTTATTTCACAGCCCGCTATCACAGGGACATATTCATCCAAAAGATTCACAAGGCTTCTTAGGATCCGGGTCTTTGCCTGACCTCTTAGACCCAGCAGGATAAAATCATGCCTTGCCAGTATTGCGTTCTTCAGGGCAGGAATAACCGTCTTCTCAAAGCCTACGATTCCGGTGAAAGGATCGACCTTTCCCGCAATCAGATTCTTGCGTAGCTCTTCTTTAACAGTCAGTACTTTGTAACCTGACTTTATCAACTCACCCAGTGTTAACGGTCGATCAGTCACCATGCCTCCCCTCGAGTATAGCACGATTCCTGATTGATTCATACTCTTTCCATATTCTAGTTTTATCTACAACTGCAATATGATCCCAAGGAAACTTTGTCTGTAATGTTGTAGGTTTACGAACCACAGCATCGGGATCAAAACCGCAATCACTGAATGCGCCCTCCCACTTGGCAAAATCAAATAAATCCTCAAGCTCGCTGTATCTATAGCCATTCTTATAAGTCGACATTAGAACCTTGGAACAGTCTCTACCTGCCCTTGATAGCGCTGCCTCGATAAAGCTTAATCTGGGATTATAAATCTCCACACTTATCCCTTTCGCCTTGAGACACTTCTTTATATATTCCACCGCTGAGTTTAAATAATCAAAATCTCTAAATACCGCGAATTGAAACTGAGTATGCGGCCTAGGTATGAATGATGAGATCCTGACATTAATCCTCGACAGTTTACCGAGCACTTCATTTCCTATTCTTGAACATTCTCCTGCAACATCAACTATCGCCCTTGTGTCCTCCTGGGTTTCAAACGGAAGCCCAATCATAAAACCAAGTCGTATATGGTCAAAACCATTTTTAAATACATGTCGAACGGCCTCCAAGTAATCATCAATCGTATTTGTGATTGGCCAGTGGAGGATCTCATTTAGAGTCGGTGAGGCCAACAATGTAGTTTCAAATTCAACATTTGTTCCTTTCAGCAAATCTGATAGTTCTTTCAAAGCGTTTGAAGTTTTTATGTTCGGCAGCCCCAAAGCAATGTGCTTGTGCTTGAACCTCGCATTCAGTCTAACTACGAACTCATTCAACTCTAAACAAGACCTTGGAATTAGAAAAGTATCCAATCCAGTATTCTGCAGGTTTTTTTCTACAATCCCAACGGTTCTTTCTACACCTTCCAACTCTGCTGGAGAATGTCTAGAGAAACGATCATCTCCAGAAATGTAACTGCGCACCTCGCAATAAGGTACAACTGGGTTCAAAGGGTATTCGAGCTTATCGCAATGAATCGGTTCAACTAGGCGCGTAAAATCGTAAATTGCAGGGACATAGATGCCCGGAATAGAGGCACGTAGTTCCTTCAAGATCTCCAGACGTTTCATTCCTTCCAGATCACATAGTTTCCTGGCGATCTCACCTATAACACATTCATCTTCTATAAAGATGTCGATCAAGTCAACCATGGGTTCGGGATTGCGTGCGCACGAGCCCAAGCCCAAAATAATGGGGTAACCATCCCCTCTTTCACTACTCTCTAATGGAATTTGGGCAAGATCGAGCATAGCTAAAACATTTGTGTAGGCGAGCTCCCTCTCAAGCAGGAAACATACAAAATCAAACTCCTTCGCTGGAAGGTGAGAGTCAATTGAGAATAGCGGGATCTTATCAGCCCTCATCTTTTGCTCCAAGTCTTGCAGAGGCAAAAAGGCCCTCTCGCAAAAAATCCCATCTTCAGCATTTAGTTTTTCATAGAGAATCTGTAGACAAGTGTACCTCATCCCAACTGCATAAGAGTCTGGATAGGCAATCAAGAACTTGGCCTTTGCCTCTTCATGATTTTTTTTGATTGAATTGTATTCACCACCAATGTACTGCGATGGCGCTCTCACTGAATATAAATGGCTTTCAAGTCTTTCGAATAACGACATGCCACGATTATACTAGTGCAGTTTCAAGAAACAAACAGAACATTGAGGCATCAGCAACATGCTATCTGGCTGTGCTTAAAGCTATAGGAAGCTATCTGATTAAACGTGGAGTTGCCCCGGAAAAATTGCCCCATTCTATTGACCAAATATATCAGCTTCTAGGCAAACATTGTGTCCATAATGGATATATCATTGCATCTATGCAGGTTGTCTATCAAAACTTATATCTTTTCGGTTATTATCGTGATGTTGTGGACACTGCAGTGATAAAATCAGGTTTCGGCCGTGCCCGCTTGATCATAGAAAAATTGACAAGTCAAAAGGTATAATATGAATGCATTACTTATGAAGAGCATCTAAATAGTTTCACAAGCGGCTCTAAATGCCGGTTGCTATCAAAACAGGGATAATTCATGATCATCTGAAATGTTCAAATAATTTAATAACATTTAGATTTGGTTATTGGAATCCCTAGCCAAAATAACCGCAGCACTTTTGACCTATGACTGTACTATCCCGTACCAAGAGTACCATGGCTTTAGCCGTGGGTGAATTGGTACTCTGGTACGGGATGTCGCCCCGAAGGGGCGTAACAAATGGTACCACGCCTGCGTGCCGAAACGCACTTCGGCGTGCAGGCAATGGTTTACCAGTGGGGCTCCATAATTATGTTGCAGAACTTATGACACATGACTTGGTACGAGGTTGCAAAGCAATTTCACTTGGCTACAACTGCATATAAAGTTAATATAGCATCTTCTATCCTATATGGAATCATCAGAAAAAGAGTTGCTGGATGGACTGCGAAGCAAAGAGACGTCGGCACTTCGCCGCCTATATGAGTTATATAAAGATCAAGTCTACCGTATATGTAAAAGAATCCTGTGCGACGTCCATGACGCAGAGGATGCTACACAGGAAGCATTTATTAGCATATACCGCAACATTGACAAATTTCGCATGAAATCAAGTCTAAAAACATGGATCCATAAGATTACCATCAACTGTGCCCTGAAAAAACAGGAGAAGCAGAAGAGGTTTTCTAGTCTCCTTTCAAAGATTGAATCTGAACCCGGGGCTCTAGATCCCAAAGGTACAAAAAGTGACGTTACAAACATCATCCATGAAGCCCTGCTCAAGCTTCCTGCAAAGCTCAGGGTATGTCTTGTTCTTCGCATAGAAGGACTTGATTATAGAGAGCTCTCGGAAACACTAGATATACCTATTGGAACAGTAATGTCCCGCCTTAACAGCGCTCGAAAAGAACTCAAGGAATTCTTGAGACACATCGAATAAAACAAACCGTTCTAGGATCAATAATAGTAATGGATAAAATGTGCTCATGGGCTGTCGAACAGCTCTCTGCCTTTATTGACCAGGCCCTATCCAGAGAAGAGGAAATCCTAGTAAGAGACCACATCAAGCTCTGTGAGCGCTGCAATAGGGAATACTTGTTACTAATCAAGAATGATAACTATATCCGTAATTTACCCTCTAAGGTGCCTGTTGATTTATGGTCAGCCATCGAAAAGAAATTAGGAGTCAAGGCAATTACCAAGACCAAGTATCACCTATTAACACGTATCGCCATGGTTGCTGCTGCCATATTCATATTTGCAGGGATCTATCTCTTGTTCATACGCACCGAGCAACCACCTGTCATTGCTGAGCAAACATTTGAACATATTTTTCCAAATAATGGAGGATCTGTAAGGTCAAAAGGATCATGCAAGGTAGTTGTAACAGATGAACACACCTTCAGGCTTGAGAGAGGAACCCTTGAGCTCAAGCTGAATAAAAACTTCAAGGCGCAGGGACTAACCATTCAGACAGAGGAAGGTGTTATACGAATTCTAGAAGCGGATCCTGACGGGACAGTTGATGTAGAGGTAATCATCGAGGCAGACAAAAAATCAGTAATCAAA
>SBBU01000304.1 GCA_005239585.1 Planctomycetaceae bacterium | reverse complement strand
GACGCAGTATGGCCAGGCGGAATCAGAGTCACTCCAAAAGAAGAAGAAGTTGGACTGGATCTGGCACAACACGGCGAGCGAGCGTACGTAAACGAGTAAACCAATACTCCTTTTCTTTTTGTTTTACAAATTGCGAGCGGGAAAGCCCGAACCATTTAGAGTCGAGGAAAGCGAGCGCAACACACATGTCAACACACGGCACACGAGATAGTTTGCATCTTTCTTTTCAAACCTTATCAGAAGCTTGCGGAACCTGTTGTACCATGATGCTGTCCTTTCTACAACCCATCGTTTTGCAGTATGCGTCTTTCTTACCATCTGCTCACCTTTGCGTATGTGTCCGATGTATCCCCTCATACCGACTCCACAGCCTATCTCTGAATCATAGCCTCTGTCAAGGCAGATGTTCTGTCTGACCGATTTTGGTCTGCCTATCACCACATTGTCTGTATGCAGTGCAAATTTCATATCGTGCCTGTTTGCACCATAAATCGCACCTGAAAGAGGAACGCCCCTTCTGTCAACCAGGGTGTGCCTTTGGTTCCTAGATTCTATCAGTCGGATTGCTGCCAGTCTCGCCTTTGTTTTTGTTTTTGCATGGATGTGATGATATTGATGCGATCAATTAGTCAACATGTCCTGATGTTTTTGTCATATTGGTGTACTTTTGGGACACACCCACGATCGATTGGTTGCTATATATGGCGTATGTATTGTTTCTGCGACAACATTATATTCATAATTTATGTTGGTGTTCCCACACTTGGAAGTAAGTTGGTATCAGATGGGATCGTTGAATGTGTCAAGCATGAACCGTGTAGCAGGCAGGCCAAAAAGGGATTTTGAGCCAAGCATGAGGATTCTATCGCGTGTCACCAGGATTCTCCTCGAAAGAAATTCCGTGGGGAGGACAGAGCTTGCCCAAGTTACGAACCTGCAGTATGGAAGGCTGGCAAAATATCTGGAATGGTTGGCGCACAGAATGTTTATCGAGTTCTTGCTGCAAGACGGCAAGGTGCTGGTAAGGCTGACTCCTTCGGGCAGGGAGTTTTCACAAAAAATCCGCAAGCCTGATTTTGAGGCTTTTTAAGTTTTGTTGACATTTTTGTCAGTAAAACTGACGGGAATGTAAGCGCGCCTTTTATTCTAGTAGGAAGGTAGGGGGGCAATGACTATGGAAAATGGAAAAGTTATGTTAGCTTTCACAATGATAGCTACAGTCGCCGTCGTAACGATGATGATGCAAACAGCAGACGCAGCTCAATGCCCTCTATACAATGGTAAGCCGAAATGTTATGCAGTCCACACCTTCTATCCAAGTTCACCAACATACGCACTTGGATCTCAATCCACACATAAGGTATTCCAGAATGTTGTTAACAACGGAGCAGTGATTGCACCTTTGTGGTCATGGACTACACACACCACGCCAAGATTGCTAGAAATCGGATGGATCGATTTGGCAGGCTCAAGTACAGTGGCACAATTCTATTGTGCCGTAGGTGGAACAATACAAGGCTCAAAATGGGGAAATCCAACGCATAACACGTTCTACACATTCCAGATTGATGACATAAACCAAGACAATACTTGGATCATGTCGGCTGGAGGACAGAGCTGCTCATATAATCCTGGAGGCACAACTGCTAAACTCAATATCCTTAAAGTGGGATACGAGATAACATATGATAACAACAGTATCTCGACAAATGAGTTTAAAGATCTAAAATTACACCGCAGTGGCCAATGGAACCTTTGGAGATCTACTTATGGAACACATCCAGCTGATACAGAATTCCCGTCTAGACCTCCAATGTTCGTAAACCACTGTGATAGTGGCTCTTGGTCAAGAATTCAGGCAGGAATGCTATCATCACCGCCTAGTAGTTGCACATAGGGATGAGGAGTATGGTTCGAAAAATACTTACAATATCTCTTGCGGCAATCGTTGTAACTACTATCGGGGCTGTCATTGGACTGAATGCCTATCAAGAAGAAACCCCAACCTACAAAATGGGATTAGTTCCCCCTCCAGAGCCAATACTAAAGACATTGGCGGGTGAAAAAGTTAAAGACATAAGAGAGGCGGCCCTAAAAAGCGGCAACGCAAAAATTACTCCAACTTATTTGCCTTCAGGCTATGAGGTAAGGGTAATTCAATATGTTGAAGACGAAAAGAGAGTAGGCATGCTGATCTCAAAGTATCCAGTCACGGAAGAGACTACCATCCAAGACTTTATCTGGAAACAGCAGGGAATCGGTATCGACATAGGTCGTGTTGCAGATAATTTCAATGCAGAGGATCTAGTTTCAAACTGGTCTCAACGTGCTCCCACAAAACATCTTGTCGTTGATGGAAAGGATATAATCTATCACGAAATCATTGAGGGAGTTGGAACTGACGGAGAAATAGCGCATTCACCAGCAGAGCTAACTATGATTGATGGAAAAACTGCCGTTGACATTTCAGGATTCATCTCTGGCGACGAGATGATAAAAATAGCACAATCCATCAGATGAACTCCTTTCTTTTTTATTTTAGCTACTGCCTATAGTTTTACAAGTCTCAGATAAGGAATTTACTGTGT
>SBBU01000278.1 GCA_005239585.1 Planctomycetaceae bacterium | reverse complement strand
CCTCTGTAGAAGTAACGTACTACAAGCACGGTGGTATCTTACAGGCAGTTTTAAACCAGCTGTAAATCGATGATTCCTTACATTCAAAACATACCCCAGTCTAGTTTCGATAATGTATCTTATGTTGCATAGATATATAGCCATTTATAATCTCTTTTATCGATAGTAATTTATTTGGCAAACAAAGCTTCTTTGAGATGATATTCAATTGACATTCCATATTTTCAATGTATCATAAATAATGTCAAATATGATGAAACATTTGCTATTATTAACAATATTAATAATTAGCATATCATCATTTAAACAACAACAAGAACAAAAATTACCACCTGGAATAAATAAAGAAGCTCAGGAAACAATCGAAAAATCAATTGTCAAAGGCGTAGATTATTTAAAAGCGAACATTCACGGATTAGGTCACTTGAGCAGAGGTGTACGCACAGATGAACTTGTACTATGGACACTATTGCATGCGGGTCTTGATGATAAAGACGATGCAGTAAAGATACTTTTAGAAAAGATAATTAAAACTGATCTAAATAAGACTTATTCTGTAGCCCTTCAAGCAATGTGTCTTTCAAAACTTGATAAGAAGAAATACCAGACTAGAATTGCACATTGTGCCCAGTTTTTAATAGATAATCAGTGTGACAATGGCCAGTGGGACTATGGAAACAAAGTTCCACTTAATGAAGAAATTGACAAGCCAAAAGAAAAGCCCCCTGAAAAACCCCAAGAATTAGAAACACCTGATAATAAGAAAAAAATTGAAGACATTGAGACTCCAGATAAAAAGGCAGTTGAGAAGCAGGAAAATCAACCCAAACAAGATGAAAAGTCCAATAAGGAGTCAGACAACAAGCAAGATGACAAAAAAGATAAAAATCAAAACACAGGATATGAAGATAAATTAAATCCCATAATCTTAAAAAAACGCTACAAAGGTCCACCCTCTGGCGATAACTCTAACAGTCAGTATGCCGCACTAGGACTAAAGGCCTGCTATGAAGCCGGTATCATTATACCATGGGATGTTATTCTAAGGGCTCAAAAATGGTGGGCATCAACTATGAATCCAGATGGTGGATGGAATTATAATCGCAACAACCCAAAAGAAGTAAGCTATGGAAGCATGACTATGGGAGCAATCGGATCTATGATAATCTACTATCAAATGTGCGGACTAGATTACACAAAGGACCCATCAATTAATTTTGGATTCAAGTGGCTTGGACTATATTATACCTATGCCGAGAATCCAAATGCTAAAAACATGAGAGACAAAGACAGCAGGTGTTTTCATTACTACTATATTTACGCGCTCGAGCGCGCTTTTGGGCTCTACAACACTGAATGGTTCGGAAATCGCGCTTGGTACAGAGAGGGAGCTGAGTATCTCCTCAAGATGCAACAGGCAGATGGCTCGTGGAGTAACGGCAAGGCTTGGATAGGTGACAACTCGATTACTGACACTTGCTTTGCTATTCTCTTCCTCAGACGTGTTACAAAACCTGTCAAGCCACCTAAACTCACTGAGACACCTAAAATCGAGCCCCCTAAAATTGATGATCTTTATACCCCGAACAACAAAAAATAACACCGCACAAGAATATAGGCCATTCCGATTCACCAGATAAGGCAAAATTCTATATATGGTTGAAGAAATCAGACCTAGAGTTGTTATTTAACTGCGGTCTCTATTTGACTACTCTCGTAAACCTATAATATACCTCGAGGGTAAGAGCACCGAGTGCTGTGATCGCGACACGCCCTCCTTTGCATGACCATCTATCTACCGGTTCCCATGATCCTGACTTGCATCCATCATTGTTTTGTTTTTTATTCGTTACTAAGACATCATATAACGACTTGTTCCAATTCTTCCATTCTGCTGAATCTGGCGGATAGAACTGGAACATCGCATAACTGGCATTATACCAATAGTAGAAATCTGCATCTCTATCTTCTTTCCACTTTGGCATGTACTCCTGTATCTTCTTTATCCCATCTACTATCATCTTTTCTTTATTGTTTCTATCTATGAACAGCTTACTCATTATTCCAATCGCTGTAACCGCCGGCATTATCTCAAACTTGTCCTTTCCGTTTAGACCCCGTATCACCGCACCCAATGGATACTTTGCCGTCCACTTTCTATCATATCCCACGATACCAGTTGCTTCGTCTGTCACCGTGTCATACCATTTCTTTATACCCTTGTATGAAGTCTTTGGAAATGCCAACTTTGCCTGCTCTGCAGATTTGAGGAACATCGCACACCAGCCGGTGATCGAGGAATCATTATCACCACCCACTGGTGTATAACGCCATCCTAGATCTGGATTCTGAGCTTTTATTACAAAATCTACAGCCCTTTGCGCCGAGTCACGTAATTTTTCGCC
Organism: Planctomycetaceae bacterium; assembly: GCA_005239585.1. The sequence continues at coordinate 1,097 of SBBU01000278.1, read as the reverse complement.
ACCTGCCATATCACAGCATTCCACCAACGCTAATCCAGCCAGTACATGATTATACATAAAGTGATCTGAATTCCTTCCTATAGACCCGTTTTTTCCCTGTATACTCATGATGTACTCCAGGCCTTTTTTCAGAACTTGTGAGCATTTTATGCCATCGACCTCATCCTTGCCGTTTGGGGCAGGACCTGAACCAAGAAATGCCAACAATGCAAGCCCTGTAGCGCCAACATCGTATTCGTCATCACCTTCGGTAGGATCACACTTGCCTTTATAAGACGACTTGCCGCAATTCTTCGTACAACCAACTATAGACCACGATCCATCATCATTCTGATGCCTAGCAAGCCATCCCAGCGCTGCTGCTACAACAGCCTCTGTCTTATCACTTCCACCCCCTTCTTTTAGGCTATCAGATTTAAATTTTCCTGCACGATTTGCAAAAATGCCTGTATGTTTCGAGTTAAGAATCTCGCTGTCGCAATATTCCAATATGCTTTTGATCCTCCAAGCAATCTCGGCATCTTTGCTCGCCGAATAAGATTTAACGTACTTTATAACCGCTGGCCTTTTAAGACACAGCTGTATTAGCTCTTTGTGAGCCTTTTCTCTGATCTCAATGCCGTCATTCCCCAGCTTGTTAACAAGTTCATCAACCTGCTTTTGTGTATCCTTATCTAAAGTTTGATCTTGAGGTCTCTGATAGAACCCGCACGATACAGAAATTAGAACGATGTACAAGCTATAAATTATAATTCTCATCAGGTCTTTTTAGCTATAAAAAAAACCGCACCCAGTGAATTTACACGAGGTGCGGTGTCGATTGCGTCCTTTATTTAACCACTCTTTGGAACCTGTAATAGACTTCGAGGATAAGCGCGCCCAGTGCTGTAATCGTAACACGCCCTCCCTTACAAGCCCATCTATCTACCGGTTCCCATGATCCTGACTTGCACCCTGATGCCGGCAAGTGCTGCTTTCCATTACCTATTAACACATCATGCAAATGTTTGTTCCAATTCTTCCATTCTGCTGAATCTGGCGGATAGAACTGGAACATCGCATAACTGGCATTATACCAATAGTAGAAATCTGCATCT
>SBBU01000186.1 GCA_005239585.1 Planctomycetaceae bacterium | reverse complement strand
TGTAATCAGTGAGCAGCTGCCTGAGCCTTTTCGTATTCATTTTCTATGTTGCTTGGTCGCAATGGCATCAAGATAGAGGTCATCTTGAACGCCGCTCTTGTAAAAATGATAACCAAGACCTGCCACCATCGCACCATTGTCGGTGCAGTATTTTGGCTCTGGAAAGAAGGCATTAATATAGCGTGATTTGAATTTTTCGCGCAGGCGCTTGTTGCATGCAACACCACCACCCACTGCAACCTTCCAGATCCCAAAATGCTTGCAGGCTTTGAGTGTCTTTTCAACAAGAATATCGCAAATAGCTTCCTGCAGCCCCGCACAGACATCCTTCTTTTCATCCTCTGAAATCTGTCGCTCGGGATCGCTTATATTCTGACCCTTTACCCTATAGAGTACGGCAGTCTTGAGACCGCTGAAGCTAAAGTCGTATGAACTATCTTCAACCATTGACCTATAAAACTGCTCTTTTGAAGTGTCCCGCCCTAACGCCAGTTTTTCTATTACCGGCCCCCCCGGAAATCCAAGACCAAGTATCTTTGCAGCCTTGTCAAAGCACTCACCTGCCGCATCATCTCTGGTTGCCCCAATAAGTTTGTGTTCTATCTCACTAGAAGAGATATAAAGGCTCGTGTGTCCCCCAGAAACAGCAAGCCCTAAGCACGGGTAATCAAGTTCCGGAAACGCCAACTTGACTGCATAGAGATGTGCATGGATGTGATCAACACCTATGATCGGCTTTCCAGTCGTAAGCGCCAGTCCTTTTGCAAATGAGACGCCAACAAGGAGTGCACCAACAAGCCCGGGGGTCTTGGTGACCGATATTAGATCAACCTCTTCAAGCACAATCCCTGCATCTTTCAATGCAAGTTCCACGACAGGTACTATAGCTTTGATATGTTCTCGACAGGCCAACTCTGGGACAATTCCTCCAAATCTACCATGAAGTTTTTCTTGTGACAGGACAATGTTAGATCGAACAACTCTGCCATCTTCAACAACGGCAGCCGAAGTCTCGTCACAAGAACTTTCTATCCCCAGTACTATCATTTTAGAAGATCCAAGGCCTTCTTAAATTGTTTGTCATCTTCCGGATTTGTAGACCCTCTAATCTTAAGAGCCTCTTCTTCTGTCAACTCAACCACATGATCTGGATCGATGCCCTTTCCCCTTTCGATCCTTTTGCCCAGAGGCGTCAGATAGTGTCCAGTTGTCAACTTGAGACGAGAACCATCACCCATAGAGAAAAACGTTTGGACTGTGCCCTTGCCATAGGTGCGTTCGCCGACCAGCAAACCGCGCTTGTGATCCTTGATCGCCCCAGCCAATATCTCAGACGCGCTCGCAGAACCCTTGTTGATTAGTACCACAACAGGAATATCCTCAGCCTTGTCGCCCTTTTTTGCCTTTTCCTCATACGAGTCGTGCCGAGACTGGATGACAACAATCTTGCCATCTTTAATAAACCTATCCGTCAACTGGACACACTCCGTAAGCATACCACCGGGGTTAAATCTAAGATCAAGGACCATTTTCTTCATCCCAAGTTTTAAGAGATCATCTACAGCCTTGTCAAACTCTACGACGACCTGTTCATTAAACTGCGAAATCTTGATATATCCTACACCGTCCTCGAGAATCCTGTGTTTTACTGAATTTCTCTTTATAACTTCCCTGGTAAGCTCCACATCGAAGGGTTTGTTCCTAGCCCGTACTATTCTCAATCTGACTTTAGTACCCGGTTTGCCACGTATCTTGCTTATTGCCTGTTCGAGTGTTATCCCCTTGATCTCAACACCATCAATCGCAATGATCTTGTCGTCTGTTAAAATGTTTGACCTGAATGCTGGTGTATCCTCGATAGGACTCACAACATTAAGAAAACCTTCACTATCTAAGGAGACCTCAATGCCAACCCCTACGTATTCACCCTTGAGTTCTATTTGATACTCCTTCCACTCGCCTTGTGTGAAATATTGACAATACTGGTCAAGTTTCGACAACATACCCTCTATTGAGCCCTCTTCCAAGATTTTTGTGTCCACACCTTTCCAATAACTTGATCTTATGAGATCCTTTATTTCGTCCAGTTTGACATGCTGAGGATCGTATGCGAGGTAATATCCAACAAAGAAACCTCCTACACTTGCAAGAATGACCAGCAACGGCACATATAGTCTTTTTAAATTCAAGGTGCGAAAATTATAGATCAAGTCGTAAATAAAGGCAATGCCCTTGAAACAAATCAGGTCTTCACGACGTATAATATATAAGGGATGGAAATCAGAGCGCTTTGGATTGTTATTATTTCGGCATATATGTGTCCACAGGTTCAGGAACTTGATGATGCCACAAGGAAGAAGCTGGAAAATATTCTTCAGAGGTTGGATGACGATGATCCTCCCACGCGCGAAGCTGCTCAAAAGGAGATGGAGGTTTTCCTTGATAACGATGCCAAGGCAAATTTTGTACGAGCCAAGGCAAAGAATTCGAGTGCGGAAGTCAAGTTTCGCTGCGAGATTGCACTAGAGATATACGAAGACAAAAAGCACGGCAGTCTCATTTACAGGGGAAAGGATCACAATATCTGGATTATAAGATCGGACGGATCCGGAGAAAAGCAATTAACCGAAGGTCAGAACAACTATACACCATCTTGGTCCCCTGACGGCCAAAAGATACTCTTTGCATCTGCAAAAGAGGGCCCGATTAAAATTTTTATAATGAATTATGATGGCAAGGATAAAAAACAGCTTACAACAGGAAACGCAAGTGACCTTTTTCCAAAGTTCAGCCCTGATGGGAAAAAGATTCTATTCGAGCGCTATGCCACCAAGAGTTCCATTTATATTATTGATTCCGATGGTACGAATGAACAAAAGCTTTCGGAAGATGATAACGATGACTCTCTGCCAACGTTCAGTCCTGACGGTAAAAAGATTGCATTTGTCTCTAAACGAACCGGCAAATGGAGACTCTATATAATGGATGTCGATGGAAAGAATCAAAAGCAATTAATCTCAAGCGGCGGGGAGGAACGCTCTCCTGTATTCAGTCCTGATGGAAAACGGATAGCCTTTGCCTCAAGAACTGAAGATGACAAATGGAGAATATGTTCCGTTGATTTAGACGGAAAGAACTTGAAAAAAATAACCGAGGGGGATGAAAGTTATCATTCTCCAACATTCAGCGGCGACGGCAACAAGATTGCATTTATGTCCTCAAATCAAGGAGATAACTGGAGACTTGTAGAGACAGACGGGCAAATTTACATAATGAGCACAGATGGCAAGGACCCAAAAAAACTAATCGGGGGATTTTACCCATCATGGGGCCCTTCAAAATTGCCTATACGCAAGAAGAAAGACTAGGATAGATTTGTCCAACAAACTATTATCTCTTCACAGGGCCTATAATTACAACCCTGAGGTCGTCAAAATAGGTCTGACTGTCTGCCTTTGTCCATAGCCCTATCTTACCAGCCTCCTTAAAAGTATCATCCACGACCGAAAAGAGCTTTTCACCATTCAAGTAGACCTGAAATAGATTGCCGATTACGATGACCCGCAACGTACTCCACTCACCCGTCGGAATATCAACATTTTTCCCATAAGCCATCCCTTCACCAAACTGCGGGATGTGACTTCTCTTTCCTTTTTCGAACTTGTAGAGCACAACATTTCCCTCTATTGCATTGGCACGAACAACATAGTAGTTGTCTTTATCTTTATAACGCCAGATTATTCCGCCAGAGCGATCAACATCCCCGGCAAGAGGTTTGAATCTCACAGATATATCTACATCCTTTACGATATCGGTCTCATCAATGCAGATCGGAAAGCGATAGCTTGTTTTATCCGCGCTGACCTGAGCAAGGACTTTTTTGCCCGATGAGGCCTTTTGATCCTCAATTATCGTCCAAAGTGGTTCAGACCCCTTGCCGGTCACATTTGGACTAAAACCTGTTTGCACCTCCCCGAACTGATATTTCTCAAAATCATTTTCATAGTTAACCTTCCCAAAGCTAAGCAATATAATTCCAGAGGCCTTATCCATATGGCCAGTCTTATCAAACGGCGCAATAGCCATTCTGTAACTTAATCTAGGGTCAAAAGTAACATCATCTGGATTTTCAGTATTTAGCGCCCTCTCCATCTCCAGTGTCCATTTACCATTTGCCCTTTTTGCCTTGGCTTTTACATCTGCCGCACTCGCTGAAGGAGTTCCCGCAACATATTGTGGGATTTTATCACCTTGGTGTGTTTCAGGGGGTTTTTGTTTCTTCTCGACTGAATCGCCTTTATCCTCTGGACGCTCGATCCAGATATCAAGCCCATTTTTTGCCTTGTATGAATTGGCCTTTCGTTCTGGTTTTGTCTTGGAATAAACATGCGTCTTGTCCATTGCATAGCCCTGTGGATTTGTGCGGGCAGCCTTCCAGTGCCATACGTCCCAGATACCCTCTTCACCAGAAAGCATATCTCCCGTAAAAGTACCAATAAACTCAAACGCAATCGCAAACATGTCCTCCCTATCTTGACCTTCTTCATACGCCTTGGACTTTTTGTTCCAGATCCACGACTTGTGAGATGCATCCTCAGTCGGATCATCCCACCTGACAAGAAAGAAGAGACTAGTGTCGGTATAAACAGAGCTGATTTGCACATGAGTTGAAACGCCAATGTTTGGCTCGATGACCCTGCTTGCAGAAAGCTCCAATGGGATTGCCGCCCGCCAAGCCCCATCGTCTGCATTCCCGTCTATCGTTGGGCTCTTATCCACAAATATTGAGACAAGTCTGGGTGAATTAATACTAACGAGCCGATTCGAATCCATGTGACCAGTCGTCGTGCACGAATCCAATGCTATGAAAAAGCCTAACACAGCAAAAAGTGGAGCCCCACGGCTTGACAGCCGTGCCTGCCCGCTCGCTTTGCGAGCGAGGTTCGCCTTCGGTGAGGCGACATCCGCCGAAGCAGGGAACGATTCGCATTCCTCCACGCCTTTACAGTCGTGGCTTCCTGCGGAGGCGGGAGAAATAGCTTTTTTGTTCATGGCTCTTCCCTCCAAAGTTGTACATAATCTAATCCTTTTGTTTTCCCTTATCAACTACTTTGAATCGGTTCGCATCAAGGATAATCCTAGTCATCAACGTCATTTAAATTATGCACCAGTCGCTGAAGAAGGTTTTGATAGTAGCGCTTTTAACCACTGCACTATCCCCCACCCAACAGACCTTCAAAGTCAAGATAGGCAATTCAATCCTTGAATTAAGCGTGATAACTACAGAGGCGGACCGGCACCAAGTTTTGGCCAAGTTAGGCAACCTGACTGAAGGCCGAGGGACGCTGGTTTGTTATGACCATGACAGGTATATTCACTTTTTCGGATCCAAGGTCGACCTCGATGTCATATTTCTAGGATCAGACTGGACAATAGTTGACACCAAACAGGTCAAGAAATTCACTGGGAACGATATCAGAGATGAAGAAGGTGTAACGAGCTCGAAAGAGGCAAGGTATGCCCTCCTAATTAAATCGGGGCAGACCGATAAGCTGGGCGCTAAAATCGGCGACAAGATAACGCAAACAGACCAGTTAAAAAGCCTAAGAATTCAGGAAATGCCATCTATCTCAATCAAAAGCAAAAAAATACATGTCGAGATTGCATACACAAACCGCTCAAGAAGTAGGGGTCTGATGCACAGGACAAACCTATCAGAGAATGATGGAATGCTGTTCCTATACGCCGAGCCAGAAAAACTCACTTTATCGACAAAAAACACGCCGATAGACGTTTCAACTGCATATATAAAACCAGACGGCACTCTATGCGACATTATAGACATGAAAGCTCAGACAAATGATTCACACGCATCCAGTCATCCAGTCCAAATTGCATTGATGATGAACAATGGATGGTTCAAGAAAAACGGCATCAAGGTGGGTGATAAAGCTGCAATCCCAGAAGTAATCCAAGGCCTCGCAGACATAAAATACTTGACTGCAAAGATCAGTGAAAAGAGCTTTGATCTTTACGTAATCGCAAAAGAGTTGGATCGGCGGCAGATCTTTGAAAAGACAGATCAGATACCAGAAGGCTGCGGTTACTTGATTTGTTATGCACATGATAGATATCTACATTACTTTGGACCAAAAGTAGACATGGACGTTCTTTTTCTAGACAAGAGTTCAAAGATCGTAGATGTTAAGGAACTCAAGAGGCGAACCGCGTGGTACATAACAGATGAAGCAGGGATCACAAGCGCCAAAGAGGCAAGATACGCACTGCTTGTCACTGCGGGAGCGGCAAAGAAACTCGGCATTAAGATCGGGGATGATCTGCAGTTTCCAGACGAGTTCAGCGAGATCAGGATTCAGGAGATGCCTCTCCTAACAGTGAAAGGCAAAAAGGCCTTTGTCGAGGTTGTCTACACAGCAGAGGCCCGAAACAGGGGCCTGATGCACAGGACCAAGATGTCCAAAGATAATGGCATGATCTTCCTCTTCTCGGGATGGCAGAAGATTGGTTTTTATATGAAAAACACTCTCATACCATTGTCCATAGCATACATCAAACCTGACGGGACTATATTAGACATACTTGATATGAAACCCAAAGACGAGACACCAAGACCTCCACGGGACTATTTCCAGTTCGCGCTCGAAATGAACCAAGGATGGTTCAAAGAGAACGACATCAAGCCCGGCGATAAGATAGAGATCCCTGATGATCTGCGCAAACTCCCCGCCGAAGGCTAGCGCAATAAGCAATGGTGCCTGCGAAGGAAGCGCTGTCTTATTAAGGTTTTACACCATTCAGAAAAGTCTTTTTG
>SBBU01000306.1 GCA_005239585.1 Planctomycetaceae bacterium | reverse complement strand
GTCTAGGGCCTGACAGGCGCAAAGTGCCTCGATAGCAAGAATATATTCAAAGTTGTTCAGTATCTCTCTAAAGTGTCTGCTTGAGATTGGACTCATGCTGACAACGTCTTCTTTTCCTCCTGATGTTGGAATGGACATGACTCCTGCCGGGAAGCATAGTGTTCTGTTTTCTGCAGTTAGGCTGGATGCAGTTACCTGCGCGGACATGAATCCGCAGTTCAGACCAGAGTCTTTGGCAAGGAATGGCTGTATGCCGCTGATATCGGGATTGGTTAATGCGTCGATTCTCCTCTCAGACATATTTGACATTGTTGTAACTGCGCTTGAGAGCGTATCTGCGCACATTGCAATAATTTGACCGTGAAAGTTACCGCCTGAGATTATGGCCTCACCATTATCAGTAAAGACAAGCGGATTATCTATGGCCGAATTCATTTCCGTCTGAAGGATTTGTTCAATGAATTCCAACACTGTCCTGACGGCACCGTGCACTTGAGGTATGCATCTGAGTGAATATTGATCCTGTGTCTTTTTACAATCTTTGTGTGCCTCCAATATTTTGCTTCTCCTCATAAGTTTCAGAATGTTTTTTGATGCAATTTCCTGCCCCTTGTGCGGTCTTGCTTTTTGAAGGCGAGGATCAAATGGTTTTACTGAACCCATTAGTGAATCGATTGTTGCAGATGCTATTATATCTGAGAGTTTAAGGAGTCTTTTTAATCTGAGGACTCCTTGGACGGTGATTGCCAGACTAAATTGAGTCCCGTTGATAAGTGACAGCGCTTCTTTCTCGTGAAATTGATATTTTTGTAAGCCGGCCATCTTGAGGGCTTTGGCAGCAGGGAGTTTTTTGCCATCTAGTCGTGCCTCACCAATTCCCATCATACAGGCTCCGATTTGTGATAGGGGGGCAAGATCACCGCAGGCTCCAACAGAGCCTTTTTCATATATTACAGGCAGGAGGTCTAAATTAAACATGTCTATTAGATATTGCACAAGCTTCCGACGTACACCTGAGAAGCCTTTTATTATTGAATTTATTCTAAAGAGCATCATTAACTTGGTTTCGTCGCTGCTCAACTCCTCTCCTACGCCCGTAGCATGACTCAGTATGAGATTCTCTTGAAGTTGGACAAGTTTGCCTTTATCAATCTTGGTATCGCTGAGCCTGCCAAAGCCTGTATTTACGCCGTATACAGCATTACCTGAACCAAGTATCTTTTCTAGTGTTTTGCGTGATTTTTGGATCTGTTTCTCAGCCTCTGGCGACAGGGCAATCTGTGCGTTATTTCGCAGGACTTGCTGGGATGTTTCGAGGTCTAAGCTGTTCCCGTCTATTATAATTTTTTGCACGAGTTCATATTCTAAGCTTCGTGGGCCTAGTCTTCAACATACTTTTAATAGTAAGGCATGTTGGCAAACTAGAATTAGATACCGATCCTAGAAAAAAACTTGTGCTTTTAAATGTATCCTTATACACCAGCCCTTGCAAAAAAACGCCGAACGTTCGGCGATTTTTTGCCTTAAGCGATCATGTTTATATCACTTTGTATCGTCTCTCCATTGAGTTACCCTGAACACTTGATGAAATTGGTGAGAGGCTTTTTATACACCTTACATAACACCCGGTGTACGGAGGTGCAAGTTGCTTAATGTTTGGGCTTCTATTATGTTAATTAGTGCTTTTTAATTATTGACGAGATTACGTGATCAATCTCTTTTTGCATCAGCTTAAGAGGTAGATTTCCATTATACAGAATGATTTCGTGAAAGAGTTTATCAGTATATTTATCTTGCAGATGTTCCTTCATGTATTTTTTCATTTGCAAGATTTTTTCAGTGCCTAGGAAACCGGCAAGGGGTATGGAGGGCGATATCATATATCTTCTTATCTCAGCCTCGGCGCTCGACCAGTCAAGTCCGGTGTTTTCAACCAGGTATGCTACTGACTCTTTTTGCGACATCCTGCCTGTGGAGAGTTGTATGTCTATTATTACCCGTGCTACTCTCCAGATTTCATTTATTGTCTTCACGAATTCTGCTTCAATGGATCTATCGAAGCCTAGTTCAAAGATTTGTTGTTCACAGTAAGATGCCCAGCCTTGAGTTGTTTGTGCAGGCCACGATAAACTCCTGACCAGTGATTTGTTGGTGTTGCTGCAAATGTACATCATATGTAGTCCAGGATATGTTTCATGGGTTGTCAGATTAGTTAAAGTTGCAAAGTTTTGTTCGCGCAGCTTGTTCTCGTCGACAGTGGAGGGGGTGAGAAAGTAGTAGCCATCTTGGGTTTTCTCGAATTTTGAGGCGCACCAATATGCTCCAATCGGATAGAAGTGTCTTAAGTATTGAGGGGTATCTACGAGGTACAAGTTTCCGTTGCGTGGAATGGTTGCAAAGTCAGTTTTGGCAATAAAATCCTTGAGTTTTTTTATGGTTTCTCTCACAAAGTCTGTAACCTGTCTGAAATCTGTAGGGTGTTTGCTTTTTACTATATCACGAACATCTTCGATGTTTGTTCTTCTTTTGATGCGGCTTCCCAACTCTTTGAGCTTGATTTCTAGGTGGTCAAACCGCTTATTTGCAAGTTTTATCAAATTATTTGGGTCTTCATCTATCATTGCAAGTCTAATCATTTTTTTAAACTGTGATGGCTGAATTGTGCTTCTATCT
>SBBU01000113.1 GCA_005239585.1 Planctomycetaceae bacterium | reverse complement strand
GCTAGCGACAATCTAAGAAAGTGTACGCAATGCAACGAAATTGCCCAGCAATTCCTATCTATCTTGGTTGTGAGGGGCTTTCATAGGGCTCGTCAGTGTTAAATAATCTGTGCTCTAGGTAAGCAAACGATTCCTGTACTTTCAGCATCTTTAATTTACAAATACCGGCTTCAGGTCGATGACCCTCTCCAGTTCTGCTTTTTTCTGTTCTCGTCTTTACCATGCTTCTACCTTAAGGTAACTTTAGATTTCTCTTTTCCTTGAAACCTCGTACATTTTATAGCGAATTTTCCCTTTCATCAAATTATCGTTTTAAAAACGAGACCTTAATGAGGAGTACCAAACCCATAGTTCAAACAAGTTTATTATCAGGAACAAAAAGTTGTGCTACTTTGGCTGGATAGAGAGTGCCTTGGCGAGTTGATTGGCATTAAACCCGATAAAGACCTTTTCATCTACTAGAATTGTAGGAACTGAAGTCGAGCCGAGTTTTACCAGATCATTCATTGCATTTTCATCTTCAGAAATGTCCTTCGTTTCAAATGGCACGTTATTCCGCGTAAGGAACTCCTTAGCACTCTTGCAAGCCCCTCAGGCCGGCGATGTATAAACGATTACTTTTGCCATTGTGTTGTAAATATAACTATGTAACTTGTCGAGTTCAAGTCGTTATTACTGCTTGTGCTAGTTTTATTAGCATCAGTTCTTGTTCCGGTTCAAGCGGCTCGAATTGTATACCGACTATCTCACACTGCCGCGCTCGGTCTAGTTGAATATGTATTACTTTGCCGGATATATCAATGACTGTCGGAGGCTGGCCAATGAAGAGTTTAATAGGATTGCATTGTGGATTAAATCTGGAGTATTTAAAAAACGGATGTGTGGAGGGAATCTCTCCCCTTGGATAATCTACTTGAAATCGATCAGGGTGGTACTCAAAACAAATTCCTGATGGAGATAGATTAATTACCTTTGCATTGTAAATAACACCAGCTACCTCCTTGTCAAGCGGACTCCATGTTATTGCAATACCGACCTGGTTTCTGGGGTGTTTGCGTCGTTCCTGTGTAAAAGGAACAGTAGTCTTGACAGTTTCTAATACCTTGTTTAGAACGATCTCCTTTGAAAATGGTTTCAGAATATAGTCGGTTGCCCCGGCCTTCAGAGCTGTAAGAATATCATCTCTGGTGTTTCGACAAGTACAAATGATGACTGGAATGTGCATTCGCTCAGGCCATTTTTTTATCTGACGACACAATTCAAAACCATCCATCTTTGGCATATTAACGTCAGTAACTACTAGGTCCACTTTGTCATTCTCACGAAGTGTATCGAGTGCGATCTGTCCGTCACCTGCCTCAAACGTTTTGAAATTAGCGTCTTGAAGTATATGCACCAATATGCGTCTTATCGGACCATCATCTTCCGCAATAAGAGCAGTCTTTGAGGCTGAAGGGGTTGGTATAGCAGCAGTTCTAGCGAAGGTTCTAGTTCCTTCTAAAAGTTCTTTGTAAATTATTAATTGATCAAATTTTAGATCAGACTGATTTTTCTTAAATCGAAGATCTTCAGTCCCCGTGTCGATGAGCTTTTGATAAAGGAACCGGCTAACCGGTGTTCCTGTTGGCACAACAACCGAACCAAAATTGTTTATGATGTCTCTATCAAAGACAGCTCCCTCTTGTATAAGTTCTTCCTTGATCGGTAGTGTAGTCCTTTCAAACCGAAATTTTTGTATGGCTTCTTCTTCATCGTTATCTGACAGAAATACGGTTGTAATGTCTGCGGCCTTGAGGTACTTGAAGTGGTTGGGATTAAGTTGCGCCCCTTTGTGGAATAGAATCTCACCGTTTTCATGGTAAACAGAGTATAGTAGGGGAATATCAAATGGCAGATTCACTACTTTTTGCGCTGTGAAATCTTGCATCATATGATTAGATATCGAGAAAATTCAGACCAAACTGTTGATCTTTCTGCCTTGTTACCTTGACATTGCCGCTTTGTATCACAATTTCACACAGTACCGCGACGACTGCAGAAAACAGGTGCCCTGCATATGTCCTTCCAAATTCGTCACCTACAACCACATGCATATGAACTGCAGGATTGTCATTGAACCACGCAATTGTCCCAGTAAGGCCAACAAGCTCAAGCGCCTCCGGCATCGTCTTCCTTGAATATTCCTTTGTATTGGGATCAAACCAGCCCAACACACTATCCTTTACCGCACCCAGTCCCATGATCGAGCCAGACAAGATATTCTTTTGTTTGACGAACTCGCTTACTGAAGCAACAACTTCGTCACCAACATCGAGTCGTAATATGTGTTGATCAGCTTTTCCGATCGAGATTGATTTCACCCCGCACTTTGGTCTAGTTTGGCACTAGCCACTCCTTTTGAAACACGTTTTCCAATTATACATCCACTCCTACTGTTTTCACAAGGCTAAAGTGCGGAGTTCACCCCGCACTTTGGATTAGTTAAAACTAGTAACTCATGTCAAAACCAGTTTTCCAATAGTATAACTACTCTTACTGTTTTCATAAGGCCAAAGTGTGGAGGTCATGTCTCTTTGAGTACCAGCTTTCCTTCAGAGGATGCAATGTATGTGGCAACAACCAGATCGCCAGTCACATTTAGAACTGTCCTGCACATATCTAGTATGCGGTCAACCCCCAAGATAAGAGCTATTCTGTCTGCCGGTATTCCTACCATCGTTAGTATCATGGCAATATATGGCAAAGATCCACCGGGCACTCCGGCAGTCCCGATGCCCGCAAGAATTGTCATCAGAACTACCATTAGCTGATTTTCCAGTGATAGACTTACCCCAAATACCTGGGCGATGAAGAGGATTGTAACACCTTCGTAAAGGGCAGTTCCATTTTGATTTGCAGTAGCGCCTACTGTGAGGACGAATCTGTTTATCTCTCTTGGAATTTTGAGCTCTTCTTCTCCAACTTTTAATGAAACAGGAAGTGTAGCATTGCTTGAACTTGTGGAAAAGGCGGTGACCATTACCTCTCTTATCTTTTTAAAGAACAAGAATGGATTTACTCTTGCAAAATACCTGAGAACGATGGAATAAACAATAAACATATGGATTGCGAGCCCAAGAATGACGACGAGCATGAATTTACCAAGAGTTTCTATGACTCTAAAACCTATTTCTACTGCTATAGGAAAGACAAGCAATGCCACTGCGAACGGTGCCAAAGCCATCGCAAAAGTGATTATCTTTAAGCAAACGTCGAACACCGCCTGCAGGACTCCTATAAGGTTTTGAGTCCTGTCAGGACTGCATAGTGCGACAGCGATGCCGAATAAGAGCGAGAAAAACATCAAAGCAAGGTAATCTCCTTCTGCGAGGGCTTTGATGGGATTTTTTGGGATTATATCAATTATGACATCGATGAATGGCTTTGCCTTTTTTGCCTGAGCCATCTTTTCCTCAGTTGTTTTTTGCATCTTTTGAATAAGATTTTCTCTCTCTTTGACATCAAATGCTTCTCCCGGTCTTAGAAAATTCGTCAGCGCCAGACCGATGGCAACAGAAATCGAGGCAAGGATTACGGTTACAAACAGGGTTTTTAGACCGATTCGTCCCAGTACGGCCATATCTCTAAACTCAGAGACTGAAAGGACTATGGCGGAGAAGATGAGGGGAATTACAATCATGAAGATAAGATTCAGGAAGATGTTACCTAGTGGTGCTATATTACTGACTGTCCACTGAACTTGCTGTGTCTCTTTATATTGATTGCAGATTATTCCGGCGATTACACCGATCAGTAGACCTATAAAAATCCTGCCCGCCAGTTTCATAATCGGGTATTATACATTACGACAAAGTTTTGTATAGATTTGAGCTTGAAATTAACGTCTGGATTTTATATAAAGGCACTAGAATTTTTTGCGGGACAGCTTCTATGAATAGTATTGTTTTCTTTGGACTGGTAACGGCCTTTAACCTTCAGGACAATCCTCAGAAGGATAAAAAGGATGAGCCGAAAAACGCACCACAAATTACATTTTCCGGTTCATTTGATCTAAAATATTCATTTTGGGATGGTGTGCTTGTAGAATCTGCCTCAAACCTTAGCAACGGTTTTCGAGGGACAGAGTCTGGTTCTGCAGGGAGTAAGGATTCTGAGGATGCATTCTTTGGCCGCCTGACACTTAGACTCGATACAACAGTTGGCAACGTTAGATTTTTTGCAGAGGCTGAGACCAAGTCCGTAGATCAGGGTTCTCTGCAGAGATTTGGTATTGATGACCTTGACAGACTCAACATAAGTCTAGAACAAGCTTTTATAGTGGTTGAAGATTGGATCTGCAAGGGAACTCGTTTACAACTGGGCGTACAGGATGTTGTCTGGAAATTAAGACCTCATGGAGAGTCGATGTTTATGGACATTACAGAGAGTGAGTCCTTTTATGAAGGCGCAAATACAAATATCACACAGTTCAGAAATACAGTCTATCGCGATACGTCTGAACCTGTCGGACTCAGGCTGTCGTATAAAATCGAAAATGCCCCATGGCTTACTCTGGATGCATATATCTTCAAGGTTCTGGAGGATGGTTCACCACAGCTTGATGAGCAGTTTCTCGCCATTAGAGGCGGCATTACTCCTTCTGACAGGACCTATGCCCAGTTAATTGTTGCACTTGTAAAGGGGGGACGCCAAGTTGCAGGGATTAGCGAGGGAAAGGGGCAAAATGTCCTTACGTATGGATTAGGACTTGACCAGTATATTGATGATCTAAAGAAAATCGAGGTCTTTGCTGATGTTTATCTCCAGTCTGGAACGCTTAGAAATGATTCAGATCTCGTCCCGGCAACGCTGAGGAAAAAAATTGACAAGGATGCATTCGCATATAACTTTGGTTTAAGAGGAAATATCCTTCAGAACGGTAGTTTTCTGTGGTGGGCAGAGATCTCAAGAATCAGATATTCAGGCGATAATAATCCCCTCAACTCAGAGGACAATAGCTTTCAGTCGTATGAAAATGTCAATCAATTTATAATCTTGGAGGATAAAGAGGTTGGGCTCGATATAGATACTAATTACAAGGGAACAAAAATTACGATAGGTGCAGATAATATCTTTATTAGCGAGAAATTTAAGGATATATCGTTAAGGCTTGACGCCGGACGTTTCGATCTTGACAAGCTAGCCCACAAACCCGGCCAGACGACGCTCATCCAGTCAAACGAAAAAAAGTTGGGAGTTGAATATGACCTGACAGTCAACTGGGCCTACACAAAAGAGCTTGCCTTTCAACTCAAGGCCGCCATGCTCGACGGCTCGCAGGCCCTGGACGTGCTCAGCCGCAAGTCAGAAAAGAACGCCAATCTTTTACTGCTTGGCTGCCTCTTCAAGTGGTAAAAAACTCGGCGATTGAATAACTGTTGCGTGTCCTAGTCTTGTTTGGGGAGTTTACAATTTACCTGTGAACAAGCTAGTTGCGGAAGTTGTAAGAATTTGATGTTACCTGATTTTAGGATGTAATGACGAATGGAAATTGTGATTTATATAGTGGCTGGAGCGATTGCTGTGTATCTACTTTTAATAATCTTTGCCGGAGTATGTCTTCTTATCGCAGAGAAACGCTTCAAATCTGCTCCTGATCGCAATGTTATAGAAGCAATTATCAATGAATATAAATTAAATATTCAGAGTTGGGATCAGGATAAGGTAATGGAACTTACAAGGCAGGAAAAGCGTGAGGTTGTTGAAAGAGACGGTGTTCAGTATTCCGTTGCAATCGGTGCAAGACCGCAGCAACAAGCGAGAAACTATTTAGTTTTTGTCTCTGTCGGCAGATTACGCAGGTTTACGTTTGGGCACACGGAGGATTTTGTAGTGAATTTTGATACCCCAGAGAATAGTCAGTAGCTTAGAGGGTTAGTTCATAAATGATACACATTTATCGTGTGCTTGTAGTGTGGACGCATTACATTAGACAGATTTGGTATATAAACATATCTATTTAGTCGTTGGAAGATGGTTCTAGTGTTGTCTACGAAGTGGAGCTTACAATTCATCCGGTTTGTAGATGTGTTATGATTCATTTGCGAAAGTTGTGGATAAAGGGGAGCATCCGACACGTGTGGTTGGTAAATAAATTTGTATGGATATTAGTCCTACTGCGTGAAAAAATCCTTGCTACTACGTGAAATTTTTAGTAGGTTCAATTAGAGCATTTTAAGGAGGTTTAGGGCTATTTTGATAAACTTT
>SBBU01000096.1 GCA_005239585.1 Planctomycetaceae bacterium | reverse complement strand
GCAGGTTGCTGAAAGGATTTCAGTCAAGTATGGAAACGACATTGCGGAAATTGTGGGCAAAGGCATCAAGAGGGGTGCAATAGAAGCCGATGACGAACTGATGTACCGCTTGGCGGACTACACGAAAGCGGTTAGAAAGCTTGGCGTGAATGACCCATTAGCGGATATTGGTGAAGATCAAATTGAATTGTTAATTAAGAATTCATCAAATGGCGGATTTAAAGTGGGGGATCAAGAAATTAGCGGTATAAGTAGACTGACAAAAGGGACCGATAGATATGGCATGACTCATGTCAGAAATAAGCATATGCAAGGGATTTGGGATGGAGTGGGTCCTAACCCGCCCTCAACATTCCTAATAGAGTATGGCGTGTCGGATGAATTGGCTGTAAAAAAGTTGATTAAGGATTCCATAGAAAAAGGAATTCCTAAACGAATCGATGCTTTTGCAAACAGGTTCCAGTACACATATACCCCACCTGGAAAATCAGTGCCTATGATTACTATAGTAGATAATGACTTTGGGGGGAGAGTAATTACTTCCTATCCTGTAGGGGGCGGGTAAATGGATAAGTTCAACATTGATTATACATTTAATAATGAAGACTATGAAGAGATGAAAAATAAACTCAGAACTTATGCAAAGGTAGGCGACCAAATCGACGTATATTCAACATTTGGATTAATCTCAATAAAATTCAACGGAAAACTTATACCGCCTAAGCTAGGGGTTAAAGCAACGGTGAGTGATTGGGTGTGGCTGGTTGCATTATCTATGGTAAAAACATTTGACAGACTAAAAGATAATCCCCGGTCTGAAATCCACTTTTTAGATAACCCAGTATGGATGTATTTAGAAAAGAAGGGAGATTACATTAAAGTTGATTTAAAAGGACTTGAAAAAGATGTTATCTATTCAGTTGAACTATTATACGCTGAATTTTTAAAATCTATTTTAAATTTTTTGAAAAAATTTACTTCAGAAATGCTTTTTATTAATCCTAACCTAGGAACCC
The DNA here is from genome assembly GCA_005239585.1 of Planctomycetaceae bacterium. Next base: position 3,434 of record SBBU01000096.1, on the reverse strand, counting down.
ACACTGAATTCAAACAAATTTTAAAAGGAAAAGAAAAAATCAGGGTGCATTTGGGCATAAACGAGGTGGAAAAATGAGCTTTTTAGATAATATTTTCGGGAAAAAGCCAAACAGTGGTAGCGCTGCAAGCCGGGAAGTGCCTAAAATTGTCATTGCTAAGGATTCCCCGGTTGCTTTAATGACTGCAAAAGTTGCTTCAGATTACTTGAAAGCTGGCATCGAAGTCAAGGAAGTGATGAGGAAAGTAAATAACGCAGCCGGGAGCGCTGAAATACTTATTTTGATAAAAGTTGACTCCGAACTTTGCCCTGTGATGGTAAGCACTTCAAAGTGGGATACGGAAAACATCAAAAAATTAAAAGACTGGTGTTTTATAGTAAGGCATGAAAAAGAATTTTCTGGTTCGAAAATATATTGTGCATCCGCATACGACCTGCCACAAGAAGTGGCTGAATTGCTGGAAAAGCGGTTGATACTCAACTATGACGGGTTCGCGGCTACTGCCCGGCAAAAGCTTGAGGAAATGTATAAAGATTCAAAAGTAGAAATAACCATCAACAAAGAAGTTTCAGAAAAACCTTGCCTTAAGATTACCTACAAAGGAGGGCCACATTTTTTTGGGCTCGGGAACGCCTACAAAAAGTACGTGGATTCACCTTCAACATTGACTGAAATACTGGAACAGCACTTTAAGGGTTTGAAAGAGGCTGACGCCCTTGACATGAAAGACTTTGAAGGAATGAAAGACAGGATTTTGCCATTCGTAAAACCGCGGGAATTCTTGAAAAACAAGAAAGATGAGTTATACCTGTACTCGGACTTTGTTGGAGGGCTGATAAAGGTTTATGTGATAAATCTTGAAGATAGTATTATGTACATCAATAAAGAGATGTGTGCTGACTGGGGCAAAACACAAAGCCAAATTGACAAAATTGCGGTAAGTAACCTTGAAAACATGCCTGAAAAAGAATTAATTATTTATGGAGCGCAAGCAAAGAAAAATAACAAAACAGTCTACTGCAATATTAACGGTAAAGAGTTCCTTGCTTCCCTGCTCCTATGCCCAAAAAAACTGCTTAATGTCGCCGCTAAATACGGCGGGTTAAACGAAGACAAGATTATTGTTGCCGTGCCAGGCAGAGAAGAAATGGCATTGTACTCTGCTAATTTTGGATTAAACCAAATTAGGGCAATGGCAAAGGAGAGTTACGACAAGGCAATTTATCCGGTCACCGACAAGCTTTTTGAAATCGACAACAAGGGCAACTTAAAGGAAAAAAGCGAGGTGGAAAAATGAATCCGACTCCAGTTTATGCTGGCTTTGGCCTGAGGGCGACAGCGTATATAGTTGATTTTGCCGTGATTGGTGCTCTGTATTTAGTACTGAGTTCACTTCTCATTCCGCCGGCCTTCCTGCTGGCCCAGGCTGCGCTGGGAAGCCAGAAGGGGAGTTTTTTACCACTGATAGTTCTTTTCCTAGTGCCGTTAATTATCATGCCGTTGACCTATTTTGCCTATTTCACTTTTTTTATCGGAAAACACGGACAGACAGTAGGGCAAATGCTGGCTAAAATAACGGTTGTGGATGCAACCGGAAAGCCAATAGGCTATGCAAGGGCTTTTGTGAGAACGCTTGTGCTTTTCATAGTGACAAGCTTCCCACTCATTTTCCTGCATTTGCTCATAGTATTCGACCAGAAGAAGCAGGGCGTGCACGACAAAATACTCGGGACCTATGTTGTGAGGCAGGTGAATAAAAGTGAACCCTAACGCCAACCTTGCTATGGCTTTGCTCGTGTCACTGTCCGCCGTCGGCATCCTGTTCATTGTGCTGGATAATGGCCACCTGATTAATGGCCTCACTGGCATGGCAGTGCAGGGGGGCTCGGAAGACGCGATAAAATACTATGCGAAAATGTTCGAGAAATATGAAACCAAAGATCTGCCAATAGTGACAAGATATGCAACTAAATTCCCAAATGAAACTGAAAACATAATGAAAAACCTAGAAGAGTTAGAACAGCTAAAACGCCCTGGATTTGAACAATGGCAAAAAGAAGTTATTACTAATCCGCAGAAAGGACTGAACTATGAAGTAATGGCCAACAAATTGCTAAAAGATAAAGGATACGAACTTCTTGAATTCAGCAGAGATGGCAGAATAGACACTATTTTTAGAACCAATGTAAAAAAGGTGGCCGCAGAATTTAAAGACGGCGTGGATCCAACCAAATACTTATCTGATCCGGAGTATGCAAAAAGACTAAACAACCAATTAAACTACTACAAACAGTTTGCTGATTCCGGAAACGTTGACGAGGCATGGATTATATACAGGGGGCCAATGTCACAAGCATACAAAAGTTATGCTGAAAGCCTGGGCATCAAAGTAATCGAGGAGGGGACTTTACCATGAGTGTTTGCTTTGAAGCCACATTTGTAAATTGCAGGAACAATTCTGTGCTTGCGCTAAAAAAAATGTGCACTAGCCTATCGGAAAGAGGAGACGATGCAAAGACTGATGAAACTGCCGATTCGATAACAATTATTTTGAAAAGAAATAATCTAAGCTATAACTTCTTTGCAAACAAAAAAAGTCTAGACAGTGTTCTTATGGCAATCTACAATATTGCGCCTTTAACAGTTGCTGACAATGATTCTGATAAAAACGCAAGAATTCTGAAAGCCAGGCTTGACGAGTTTATTGAAACCACAAAACTTGTTTATGATTACTTGAGCCCGGAGTTTGTTGTTGCTACCGATGAAGAGGAAATGACTAAACATCGCCCGATAAAAAAAGTTTTCGTTGGATGGTTAACATTTTTCGGGCCACAAATAGCCCGGAAATTCATGGAAAAAAAATTACTTGCGGCACCAGCATATAAGACCGAGGCGTTAGCTGATGGCGGCATATTAATCAGAGCTTCATATGGCTTAAAACTTTCTCGCCCCCAAAAAGGGGAAATCGAAAAGCTTGGTATTCCAACCGGAAAATACCATGAAGTCTTCGATGAAGATGTGCAAATAATGAAAATTACCCAGTATTTGGGCATAGAAGAAACAGACAAAGACCGCCTAGAGTATTGGGGGCGCCTAAAAAAACAAAGCGAGGCGGAAAAATGAAATCTCTGGATGGAAAGTCGTTTCATTGGCAAATATGTAATGAACTGATAAGGCTGTGCGTTTTTATCTTCTGCCTTGTGTTAGTCGCTTCTGTGGTTGCGGGCACTTCCTATAAGGTCGATGACGAGGAAGCCGCGAACAGAGCAATGAGCAGGCTCGTGAACTCGGAGTTCGGGAAAAAAGCACTCGCGGAATGGGGCTCGGAAGACGCGGTAAAACACTATGCGAAAATGTTCGAGAAATACGGAGTTGAAAGAATAGAAAAATACTCGAGCAAATTCCAAACAGAAGAAGTAGAAAAAGTAATGAAG
>SBBU01000200.1 GCA_005239585.1 Planctomycetaceae bacterium | reverse complement strand
TCTCCATCCTTGTAAAACTGTCCGAAATTCCCAAAGATTTTCCGCATAACATTATCAAGCTTATTAAACGCTATAACAGGATCTTCGACATTGATTATTATACATGCAGAGACAAATCTCCCCTTCCTTAGACCTACTGATTCCTGTGACCTTGCCACAAGACCGAAACCATCTCTCAAGTAAGAAAAAAACTCGAGTTCTATCCCGCTCGCAGCTATCTCATTCAGGAGTTCGCTCATTTGCTTGTTTGTGACCTGTTTCCTCAACCATTTCCACAACTCCAAACCATTTACGGGTACTGTGCCAACAAATATCGCGTCTTGCACGACATAATTAGATATGTTTATATCCCTCAGGGTCCTTTTAAGCTGGACTTGCAAATCAGCATCAAATATTCCGTCCTTCAAATCCAATCCAATCTCTATCCACTGCATATTAGTTAACTGTGGCAGAAAAACTTTTAAATCTTCCAATATGTATTTATCTGAGGAACGAAGTTTTATATAGACTCGCTTTTCCTGTTTTACACCCTCCTTGTTGACAAAGTTTCTCTTCAATAAATTAGGGTCATTACTAACCAAGGCAACATTTCCCTGAAATGTAATTGCCATAGATTCTGTGGGAATATAGAGTATTCCTCCCTCATTTCTGGCCTTAATTATCCCCGGAAATAATTCAACAATCGGCAGGAGAAGAAAATCAAGATATCCAATCCTAGTAGAAGCGAAAAATTTTTCTCTATTACCCTCCTTTTTAACCGAGATTGCAAACTCGTCTCTTATAAAACGCATAATTTGATTCAGATCTGTTTGCTTCAACTTATCTTCGAGGCCTAAACCCCTAAACAACTTTAGGCCTTCTGACTCTTTGATAACATCCTCCAGATTCCTGATCTGTACGAGAATATCTGCATCCTCAAGCTGAAGATCCAAAAGATTAGTGCCGCTCGAGGCAAAATATATGAATGACCTAATGCCCACGTAAACTATTAGAATACAGAACAGAAATGCAAAAAAACTGACAATGATTTTAGGGATTAGGGCAAGTTTCTTATACCACCTAATTATTTTCTCAGCTCCCAAATGATGTGGGGCAATTCTTTTATCAGAATCTTTTCGATTGCCAATCTCACAGCCCGTTCTGACCCCGGGAGTGAACAGATAACCTGACCAGATAAAGTAATTCCCATTACCGTCCTTGATAGTATGGCAGCAGTCTTTATCTTACTGTAACTCATTGCCCTATACAGCTCACCAAAACCCGGGAGTTCCTTTTTTATTAACGACAGCGCAACGTCCGAGGAGAGGTCTTTCTTACTGATTCCGGTGCCGCCTATTGTAATTATCAAATCTGCTTGCCGACTCTTTATTGCACGCTTTATCTGGCTTTTGTTGTTTCCGCATAGTGTATAGCTTGAAACTACATGACCATTTCTCAAGAGAATTGACCTTGCCATCTTGCCTGATCTGTCTTCATCCAGCTTACGTGTATCTGTTATGACAATTATAGCGCAATTAGCTTTGAGTCCCTTGGCAGATTTCTTGTGATCGGGAGAAGACATCTCATGCAAATACTATCAAACTGTTCTAAAATTCCAAATGTTGTCTTGAGCAATAGCACAAGATACGCTAGAATTAAAAGTAATGTCGGGAGAGTCGGAGCGTGAATTACTCAAGAGAGCAAAGCGAGGCGATCATGCCTCATTCAAGGAACTTTATGAACGCTACAAGGACCGCCTCTTAAACTTTTTCTATAGGGTATCCCTCAATGAACATCTCGCAGAGGAGCTCCTACAGGAATTATTTGTCAGAATTTGGATCAACCTGCCTAAATATAACCCCAAATTCAAGCTTTACACATATCTATACAGATGCGCTCACAATCTGTGGATTAATGAATTCAGAAAAAAGAAAGAGGTCCTTATGGATGAGTTTGATGCACCCGCAACCTACTCACAACCTGTGGATACGATGATAAAGAACGAGGAATTCGACAGACTCAAAAAGGCGCTTTTAACCCTGCCTGAAGGCGAACGAGTAACCCTAATTCTGAGCGAATATAATGGGCTTAGCTATGAAGAAATCTCTGATGTGCTGGATATTCCAATTGGAACCGTCAAGTCCAGGATCTTCAGGGCACTCTCACGACTACGCAACAGACTGAAAGGGAAGATTGAAGGTTGATCTGTTTTTCGCAAGCTGACCTGACAAGTCTTTGCCTGCCCTCTATGCGGCGGCAGGCGGTCCTATTGTTGGCAGCCAGTAGATTTTATAATTAAGAAAATGTTAGAAAGCGCCTCAGAAAGATGTAGAATATCAATATGTATGGGTCAGCTCAAAATGACATTACGCAGAAATTTTACAAGGCGACTCGGGTTTTTTTTAGGTGATATATGAAATTAGCGCTTTTTTTCGCGTTGCTAATAGCTTTTCTAGGGTGCGAAAGCAAGCCTCCTTCAGGAGGCAATAAAAATACTGACAGTTCCCAGGATATAGTAACGATACAAGTAAGCGGCATGACCTGACCTGTTAGCTGTGTAAACTCCGTGAAGAGTGCCTTGAGCAAGGTCAATGGTGTGTCAGATGTCTCAATTGATTTTAGTAAAAAATTAGCAACAGTAAAAGTAGACAAGACAAAAAAAGATACTAACGCATTGCTCAAAGCGCTGACTGACACTGGCAAATTCAGCGGCGTGATCGCACAGTAACACTGCCATTTGCAGATAACAAAATCTAACATTCTGATCTACATCGCTGCCTTTTTCAGGGCCCAGGCGGTAGGGCTTGCCGGGACAATCTTTGGAATATACCTCTCTAAGAATGGTTTTAATGAGATATCTATTGGGCTAGTAATCTCATCAGGACTGACTGGAGCTGCCCTTTCAACATTATTTGCAAGCCTCTTTGCTGAAAGACTGGGCAGGAGAAACACACTTGTAATCTTGGCTCTTTCAAGTGTGGTTGGAGGTCTATTCATTTCATTCACATGTGAACTATGGGCATTCCTTTTTTTTGCCTTTTTAGGGATGGTAAATGGGATGGGAAAGGACAGACACGGGGCTTATTCAGTTGAACAGGCAATTATACCTCAAACTGTAGAGGCTAAATCCAGGACAGCAGCATTCTCAGTCTATAACTTTATTATGGATGTAGGACATGCCTTGGGAAGTCTTTACGCCTTTCTGCCCAGTCTATTCACCAATTACTTTAGAGTTAGCGAGATCGAGGCTTACAGGTTCACTTTTCTCTCATATTCCATTCTTATGGGTATTCCGATTCTATGCTATTTTCTGCTCCCCACTCTGATCGAAACTAAAAAGCGGCTAGAACGCCAAGTAATATCCAAGCCGACACAAAAACGCGTCTTTGGGTTCGCTGCTCTTTCGACTATAGACAGTTTAGGGAGCGGTTTCATAGCACAGTCCTTCCTGGCCATCTGGTTTTTCACCAAGTTTGGCATTTCTCCCGAGCACTTGGGTTTTCTTTTCTTCGCCGGACGCATTGCAAATTCTATTTCATATCTAGTCGCAGTTTGGCTGAGTCACAGGATAGGACTGATAAACACCATGGTATTCACACATATACCATCTAGCCTAGTTCTGATGGCACTGCCCTTCATGGACAGTTTTCTGTTAGCTGCTGCTCTGTTTGTTCTGCGCGAATTTCTGGTTCAGATGGATGTACCGACAAGACAGTCCTATATTGTAAGCATAGTTAATGAAGAAGAGAGGACATTCGCTTCAGGTATGTCAAATTTAGCTAGAAACTGCGCCTGGTCTATAACACCTACTTTTGCGGGTGCATTTATGGGCCTATCAAAGGCCTTGCCATTATACATTGGGGGTTCTCTTAAGATTATTTATGATGTATCACTGTGGGTTGCTTTCAGAAAGGTGAAGCCAGTTGATGAAATGGAGGGGCGCTAAAACCATTAGCGCCCCTTTAATTTCTATTCTTTTTTATTCAGTTGCTCTTCCAGCATCTTCTTTAACTCTTCTGGAAGCTCTTCGCCAGAACGGATGATTTTTAGCTCGCCATTCTTGATGATCAAGCCGAATTTTTCACCTTTTTCGCCTTTTTTCTCTTCCTTCTTGTCATCTTTCTTATTATCTTCCTTTTTCTCGTCTTTCTTTTCGTCCTTGTTTTCCTTTAGTTTCTCTTCGAGAGCCTTGACCCTCTCCTCCAGCGCTTTCTTTATTTCTTCTGGAAGTTGGTCTCCTTTTTCCTCCAGCAGTTTTTTCAGCCTCTCAAGGTTTTCGTGACCAAAGATGAAATGATCACGATCGAACCTATCGAATTTGGGTTGTTTTGTGCACTCGCGCTCGATTTTTCTGAGTTCCCTTGTCAGCTCTGAGAGTGTTATTTCATCACTTTGATACTTTTTTGTAAGCTTCTCGACCTCATCCTTTACCTCTTTTGATTTTGGATCCTTTACCTTTTTTTCCTGATCAGGTTTCTTCTCCTTTTCCTGCTCGGTCTTCTTTTCCTTCTCCTGCTCACGCTTTTTCATAAGCTCTTCTGCCTTCTTTTTTAGATCCTCTTTATCCTCCTGAGCAGATAGTACAACGAGCAGTTGCCCTTTCATCTTTTCATTTTTGTCCTCTTTCTTCTCATTGTTATCTTTGTGCATCCTATCTTCTAACATTTTCTTCCAATCATGATCCCTGGGAATATCAAAACCAAATCCACGTTTGGAAAATCTTGTGCTCTCACGATCGACTTTGCGTAACTCCTTCACAAACTCTGAGAGTGTTATCTCGTCGCTGAGGTATTTTTTCGACAGCTTCTCCACTTCTATCTTTGCCTGTTTTTTTTTCGCAGTCTCCCACTGCTTTATCAACTCCTCTTTCTGCTTATCAATGTCACCCAGCTTTTTTTCTATCTCATCAAGTTGCTTTTTGATCTCATCCTGTTCCTGCTTTGTCTTTTCATCCTGAGCAACCAGGATAAATGGCAGGAATCCAATAGCTAAAACCGCCATTATTATTTTCTTCATGATATCCTCCGTTGACATTGCTGCCCTTGCCAACTGACCACCTCTGACCACCAGAGGATTTCCAGGTCAGTTAGTGACTCCTTGATGCTAGGCAGCCATTTGCCTCAAAGGCCTCAAGATATTATACGTTCTAATTCCGTCTTTGTTGGAATTTTGTGTCGTATTACTATACAAGTGCAGATCTAACAGGTCACGGGATTTTAAAATAGATACGGTCATTGGTTTACCCTATCACTATGCGCATGCCTAAGAAAAACGGCGGACGTCTGCCGTTTTTTCTCCCAGTATATGGCACTTTACTCTTCCCCCACGCTAAACGCAAAACCCCGTACCTGTCAGGGTGCAGATGGATTGGAACAAACTCACACGGATCGAACTTGTCCGCTTACACCAGCTTAAACTCGCATGAATCTGGTTAAAGATTGCAATGGAAAGCATAAAAAGTATATTACTGGGAGCTTGAAAATAGTTCTGTCATTATTTGCACTACCATTTCTTTTAATCAATCCAAAAGAAAATGAGCTTTTTATTATAATTTCGATCGATGGTCTCAGGCCAGAATTCTATCTTTCCGACACTTGGAAAACACCGAATCTGAAAAAATGTGTAAAAGATGGGGTTTACGCAAAAAGGGCAGTTTCAGTATACCCCTCTGTAACTTATCCAGCCCATGCAAGCATAGTAACAGGCGTTTACCCAGATAAGCACGGCATCTATGCCAATTCAAACAAGGATGGCGAGAAATTTTTTAATGCCTCTTCTTTCAAGTCCAAGACCCTCTGGGACTATGCAAGTGAAAAAGGTCTAAAGACTGCCAGTATTTACTGGCCAACAACCGTAGGTGCAAAGATCGACCTACTTGTGCCAGAGCGCTGGCCCACAAATGACAAAGAAACTCATATAGGCCTCCTAATGAAGCACTCCACCAAATCCCTGCTCATGGAACTTTTGTCTGTGATTGGCAAGCCAGATGAATCAAAACTCAAAGATCCTTTGGAAGCAGATAAACTATTAACCTCAGTATCGATTCATGTAATAAGCAAACATAGCCCTGACCTAATGTTAATTCATTTCCTCTCCGTAGACACGATATCCCATCAATACGGAAAAGATTCAGAGGAACTGAAAAAAGCGCTTGAATCTCTTGATGAGGCCATAGGAAAAATAATCGACACACTCAAAGACAGAAAAGCCACTTTGTTCATTGTTGGCGACCACGGATTTAAAAATGTATCAGAGGAATTCAGGCCAAACACACTTCTCAAACAGAATGGGCTTGCAGCCAAGGCATTTGTGCTCTCATGCGATGCAGTGGGTCTCGTTTTCCTCAAAGATAAGGAGTCCAAAGAGAAGGTACTGAAACTCCTTAAAGAAAAGAGCGGTAAGTACTACAAGATCATTGACGACCTAAAGCCACTGCATACCTGTGATGAAGCCATCGCGGCACTTGAGCCATTGAATGGCTATGCAATCTCTGATGCGTTGTCAGAAGAAATCACAGGTAAAGCAAGCATGTCTAGTCAGCACGGCCATCTACCAGACCAAGATGAACTCTACACAGGTTTTATAGCAGTTGGACATCGTATTAAAAATCCCTGTAAAATTGATAAAATAGACCTGGTAGACATTGCACCAACACTTTGTAAGTTAATGGGTATAATCTGCGACGTGGATGGCAAGGCTATAAAGCAAGTGATTCAGAATTAACTATGAAAGAGATCTACAAGAGCATATTTGACAGCTCAATGGAACCTCAATTCATATTAGAAAAATCATCACATAATTTTGTAGATGTAAATAAACTATTTGAGGCACTCACGGGATACAGAAGAGATGAACTTGTAGGTAAACTACAATTCACTAACCTTGTAGAAGATAATCACATCAAAACTCTTCTTGAGACCGCTGATGACCTGAAAACTGAGGTCAAGCTAAAGACTAAAAACGGACAACTTTTGTCTGTTCAGTTACAGCTCTTTTCAATGGGGGAAAACAATTTTGCAGGCTTTGCCAGAGATCTGACAGAAAAAAAGCTTTATGTTGAATCCGCATGGGAAAAGATAGAAGAGATAATAAAGTCGAATTCAAGGCTGGGGATCATAAAAGAAAAGCTAGAGGCCATGCAGGAGCTAGCCCGCGAACTCTTGGACCTTAAATCTGTAAATCACGTCTTTGAATGTGCTACAGACTTTATGCAAAAGAGAGACAAGCTCGGATATGCAAAAGCAACATTCTATCTTTTGGAAGGCAAAATACTTGTCCCTGCCCTTTCAGAGACAAAAACAAGGGATATAAAAATAGATAAAAAGGATGGCTTGGCTGATCTTCTGACAGGCAAGTCACAATATATCGAAAAAGGGAATCAATTGTTTGTCGCACTCAATGGTAAAGAAGGAATAATTGGGGTCATGGATGTACAACTGCCCCAGAGAGAGCTTGAATCGCTCAAGGGAAATGAAGTAGCCATCAGAGGATACCGGGATATTGTGATCGCCATAGCCGAGATAATTGGCCTCGTGCTTGAAAATATCAGACTCTATGAAAGAATCTTCGAACAATCAATTGTAGATCCGCTGACAGGACTTTATAACAGACGCTACCTTGACTCGAAGCTTGAGGAGGAGCTCAGCAGAACTACAAGATACAAGCGTCCGCTTTCGCTGCTCATGGCCGATGTGAACGGTTTTAAGCAAGTGAATGATACATACGGACACAAACAAGGGGATCTGACACTTCAGGAGATTGCAAAGATAATTAAAGCCTCCTCCCGCCAGACAGATATCGTAGCACGGTATGGTGGAGATGAATTCATGATCTTAATGCCAGAGACAACCCTGGAAAACGCCAACGTAAAGGGACATAACCTCACCCAAGAAATAGCCTCAAGCAAATTCACCAATCTCTACTCTAAAAATGAACCGATCCGACTATCAATTGCTGTCGGAATATGCCAGTATCCACCCGGAGCGAGCACCGATGATTTTCTAAGAACAGTCGACAAGACAATGTATCAGGACAAGCAAAAATTCTACGACATAATCAAAGGCGCCGAATAAAGTGTCTAGTCAAATCTTAAAATCTTAACTTATAATGAAAGAGGTTGAAAACGCAATAATAATTGGATCGGGGCCTGCAGGTTACACAGCAGCCATTTATCTTGCAAGGGCAAACCTTAATCCATTCATGATTGCAGGGACTGTTTGGGGCGGCCAGCTTATGCTCACCACCGACGTTGAAAACTACCCCGGTTTTCCGCACGGTATACAGGGTCCGCAGCTGATGCAAGAGTTCAGAAAACAGGCCGAGAGATTTGGGACACGAATCATAGATCAAGAGGCAACCAAAGTAGACCTAGGCTCCAAACCATTCAAAGTCTATGTTGAAAATGAAGTCTATCTCAGCAGGGGCATCATAATTGCAACAGGAGCATCAAGTAATTGGCTTGGTCTAGAGTCAGAGCAAAAGCTTATCGGAAAAGGAGTCTCATCCTGTGCAACATGTGACGGCTTTTTTTTTAAGGGAAAAGATGTTGTCGTGGTAGGTGGTGGAGACTCGGCAATGGAAGAATCGCTTTATCTCTCAAAGATAGTAAAGAGCGTTACAGTTATCCATAGGCGCTCTAGTCTCAGGGCATCCAAGATAATGCAACAGAGGGCATTTAATACACCTAACATCAGTTTTATTTGGGATTCAGCTATAACAATGGTGGACGATATCACCAAAAATCTGGTAACGGGTGTCAGGATCAAAAATCTAAAGACTGGAAGAGAGACCACACAGGCATGCTCAGCTATGTTCGTTGCAATTGGTCATACGCCAAATACATCAATATTCAAGGGTGTGGTCGATCTCGACGAAAAAGGATACATTCTTACCAGAAATGGGACTCGTACCAACATAGATGGAGTCTTTGCTTGCGGTGATGTTCAAGACCATGTCTACCGGCAGGCTGTAACTGCAGCAGGCACAGGCTGCATGGCTGCGCTGGATTGTGAACGATACCTTGAGGCAAATTAAGGCTTCACCACGGCAAGCTACATGGAGGCTCTACAATTTACTCTACGTGCAAATTGATGATACAAACTCTGTCATGTAAAGAGCTTCTGATGAAACCTTGGGGTTTTCAATTAGTATTTTGCATGCGCGGGCTATGCCTTCGCCATCGAGCCCGAGTAACTTTAAAAGAAGTTCTCTTGGCCCGTGGTCAATAAATTTATCAGGGACAGATAAAAGCTTTATCTTTTTGCTATCTAGTCCCTTCAGAGCTGCTGCCTCTAGGACTGCCGACCCGAATCCTCCCTGATATGTATGATCTTCAACACAAAGCACAAATGGATAGTGATAAATCAGTTCCGAAATCAATTCAGAGTCTATAGGTTTTACAAAGCGCGCGTTTGCAACTCCTATATCGATTCCTTCGCCAAGCAGGATCTCTCTTGCCTTGACTGCATACTTTACCGAGGCCCCATAGCCAAGCACCATGCCGTCTTTACCATCTACCACTATCTCGCCCTTCCCCAGCTCCACCGCTTGGGCCTTTGACTCGATCTGCGGACAGTTTTCCCTTGGAAATCTGATTGCTGAAGGGCCCGGCAGGTTAAATGCAAGAGACATCATGCCCACAAACTCCTGCTCATCCTTTGGCGCCATTACCGTAATGTTTGGAAAGAGTCTGAGGTATCCTACATCAAAGACTCCATGATGAGTTGGTCCATCCTCCCCCGCAATACCAGCCCTATCTATCGCAAAGAGTACAGGGGCATTCTGAAGACATGCCTCTTGGAAAATCTGATCATAAGCCCGCTGCAAAAATGTAGAATATATTGCAACAACTGGTCTCAAACCTGCACTTGCTAGTCCGCAGGCAAACGCAACAGCGCATTGTTCGCTGATCCCGACATCAAAAGTTCTATCTGGAAATACCTTGCCGAATTCAACCAGACCAGTACCATCCGGCATTGCAGCAGTTATTGCACAGATTCTCTTATCGTTTTGAGCTGTAACTGTAAGTATGTCAATAAATGCCCGCGTATATGATTTAGTCTTTAGCAATGGCGCCTTGCCGGCGGGCTCGAGCTTGTATTCCTTATGTACTTTCCCTTTTGCCGCAGGCACATGGGCAGGTTCAACCGGCTTGTGAAGCCCGTATGGGTCCTTATCTGCATCTGGATGCCCCTTGCCCTTTTTTGTAACTACGTGAAGAAGCACTGGGCGATTCTGAGACTTGATGTTGTTCAATATCCTCAAGATAAGCTTTATATCGTGTCCATCTATCGGCCCATAGTACTGAAAACCCAGCGCAGAAAACATATTGGGAAGAATCGCCTGTCTAAGGCCTCGATGAACTGCCTCCAGCGCCTGCTCGATAGAATGTCCCAGAGGGAGTTTAGAAAGGACTTGTTGCAGCTCTTTTTTGAAACCGCTGTAAATGGGTTTTGTCCTAAGCTCATTGAAATAATTTGATATAGCGCCTACTGTCTTTGCTATCGAAAATCCATTGTCATTAAGTATAACCAGCATCCCCTGCCTCGATGCACCTATGTTATTAAGGGCTTCAAATGCGACACCTGATGTCATGGAGCCATCGCCTACAATACCTATGACTTTTCTCTGTCTCCCAAGCGCCTTGTCTGCTACACTTGCACCATACGCGGCGGCAAGACCTGTCCCGACATGTCCAAATGAAAATGGATCTAGACTGCTCTCATTCTTCCATGCAAAACCGCTAAGACCCTTAAATTGACGCAGTGTACTAAACTGCGTCCTGCGGCCTGTGAGGATCTTGTGTGTGTATGTCTGATAACTGCCATCCCAGACAATGAGATCCTTTGCCGGATCAAAGAGATAGTGGAGTGCGATTGTAAGATCAACAACGCCTAGATTCGAGCCTAAATGACCGCCATTTTTGTATACTACATCGATAATTTCTTTGCGTATTTCCTCGGCCAGATAGCCAAGTTCCTCCTCTTTGAATGCCTTGACGTCATTTGCCTGATTTATCCTATCGAGGTATTTTCCCACGGTGTAACATTCTAAAGAATGCCGATACCTTTAGCAAGGAAGGATAGTTATTACCCCGCGGCCGCCGAGCGCTTCATTCCCCCTTGATTATTTCGATTCGCTCAAAGACAAGTACTACTCCGCTGGGAACTGTAAATCCTATATACTTGTCTGTTGGATGTTTTCTTTTAATTATCGACTTGGGTTCCTTTGGCTCATTATTTACGTTAATTGCACCATTTTTATCAACTGATATCTTGATGTTAAAGCGCCCTTTATCAAGGGAATGCTCAAGATAGGCAATTTGCTCATTACTTATCGGTAAAACAAAAGTTATTCCAGCATTAATGCCTCCGCTAAATACGCCCTCTAGATTAAATGAGTAGTTGTCAGATGGAACTTCTTTGGTCCAAAAGAGAACGTCTCTACCAGAAGCAGTAACAACCATTTGCTTTTCCTTCTCTTTAAACTCGACCTTGAGCCTTTCAGGATCTCTTGGTTTCCACCCATCGATGGATGTCCCATCAAAAAGGATTATTCTTTGTTGAGATGCAGTATCTGGAAGCAGTATCAATTCAATGAGCTCGAACCTTATTGATTTCGATATCAAGATAAAGGTCGGTATAGTTAAACCAAAAGGACCAACGGTTGCACTTGTACCGCTTGGATTTACCTTATCCTTTCCCAAGACCTCAACAATCAGATTAAAGTTTCCCTGCAAATTTTGGCAGTGAACATTTTTTACACTTTTCTCAACTGGCAAGAAAATGTTAAGATCTGAAGATGAATTGCCCTTAATATGAAGTATATAATTTCTTTCAGGCAGCTTTTCTGGTACCCTATAACGTAACGGCGTTTCCTTATCTTTTGATTCAAAATACAATATTTTACCATCGACTTTAACTTCATCTCTTTCCCAATTCCATATTTTTTTGAGCATCTCTATATCCATACCCGGGCCGAAAAGAACAATTGTTTTATTCGAGTCTACAGCCTTGTATTGCTCAACCATTAGCCTTACACATCCTGCGACTTGATCGTCTGCATAGCCTCTCTTAGCCATGCCTATCTCAGTTTTAGAGTAGAACGATAAAAATTTCCTATAAGATTTGTCTGCCTCACGATAATTTTTGGACTTGAATTCTTCATCTGCCCTCTTCAGAAGGTCATCAGCTTCTTTTTCCAGGTCAGTATTTCCAGACAGCTCCTTTATCTTGGCCTCACATGTAAGGATTTGAACGCGGACATAACCTCCTTTTTGTTTAAACGCATCACTATTGCTGTAACGCGATTCGAATGTTTTGTATTTGTCTAATGCGGTTT
>SBBU01000326.1 GCA_005239585.1 Planctomycetaceae bacterium | reverse complement strand
TAAAAAAGGCAGCTTAGAGATGGCGCTACAAAACTTTCTCCTGCATATTTTTAATCTTAGACCACTCTATCTCCGCTTAAAAACTGCTGACACGTGAGAAGTTCCTCATATGTCAACATTTTTCATCGTAAAGTTCTGTAGCACAAAGGGCTCTGCTTAAAAAAATTCTCTCGATTTCCAGGAGCTATGAAGTAGAAATACCTTTGGCATCTCACTTCACGGCCACGAAGTGTTCGCCAAAGGCGAACTACTTCTGTGGCTATTGCCACCTACACTCCCATAAAGACTTCAGACATACTATATATTAGATCGCCTTGCTTACATTTATATTCGATCCTTGTTGTTTTTACATTGCTTTATACCTTTTAAACAAATCTATCACGGCCCTTCTATAGTATATATACGACGTTTTTTGATTTCGTTTAAGTCTTGTGGAAAGAATAGCAAACTTTGGCAAGAGTCGGTATGTTTTTAACAAGTTATTGCACCACAATAACTTGCTATTTTTACACGCTATTCTGGTCAGTTTATAACTATGTCTAGGGGGTTATAAAAATCTGCCTATTACCTAATAGCATTCATTTTTGTAACCCTGTAGCATTTATGATAGGGAGGGATAGATTTTAAGAAATTGACTTAACATTACCATTCGTACTGCATATAATACAGGGCATATTTATGAGCAAACTTGAAATAGAGGTAGGGCCGTTTCATACATCGCTGGAGGATAGATTCTGCCAGTTCATCAAGGATTTCAAGCACAATGATCAATCTTGCCCCATTGCAGTTGTTTCACCATCAAGTTGGATGACCAATAGACTGAAAGAACTCTCTGTCAAGGCTCTAAACGGAATGGCATTTAATATCCATTTCTGGACGTTTCAGCATCTTGCCATGGATCTATATCGTGAGTCCGTACCTAAAGACTCGACTGCTATCTCGCACACGCTTTTCTATGAGAAACTATTGTTAGATGTAATCGATTCACATTCTGATATTTCGATGGAGTTCAAGACATTTGCAAAGAATTCAATACCTACTGCCAGGGCTATTTATTCCGCGATTCGCGACATGCGAGATGCAACTATTGATCCAAATATCCTTGTAGAGGCCCTGCGTGAGAGCAAAAATAATATAAGAGATCCAAGAGGAGCTGACTCGGTTATATTCACCGAGTTTGAACAGAAAAAGCTAAATGAGATCGTGAAGCTCTACCGAGCTTACTGCTCTCGGCTCAAAGAGCTGAGAATTCACGACCCGGCAGATGTCATGATGATTGCTGCTCGAGTTGCACCAGAAAGCAAATTGCTAAAGGATCTGCGCGCCATTGTATGGTACGGATTTTACGATGTGACCCAGTCGCAATGGGATCTAGTCGATGCTGTATCAGGGACGACCAACTCACTAGCGTTTCTACCGATACAGATTGACGAATCAAGAAAGGTTCATCCAAATTTCAAGTATGCGTCAATCTTCTATGAGACTTTTCTTGTGCCGGCAGGGAAAGTTACTTCAATCCCTACTAACTCTGCCCGTGCCTCGCTGGGCATTGAAAATATCCTATTTTCAGAGGTCGCAGGCCAGACAAAGAGAAATGACTCGATAAGGATAACCAGCGCTGCAGGCACGCGTGATGAGGTCTGGGCATGTGCAAAGCAAATCTTGGATATTGTGTCGTCAGGTCAGGCCTCTTTCTCTGATTTAGGGGTCGTGGTCCGAAATCTGGAGCGTTATACTAGCTTCTTTCAAACCATTTTTGATGAGAATAATATCCCTTATCGAACGAGCGCCGGAGAACACATTATATTTTCCCCTATTGCAAAATTAGTTCGTTTATTGTTTTGTTTGGGCGATAACGATTTTAATCGACGTCATGTCATCGAGCTTGTCTCATCACCATACTTTCTAACTAAGGCATCAAGGGAAGAGGTAATAGAGTGGGATCATCTTACACGAGCGCTGAAAATAGGTCGTGGTGAGAAGCTATGGATCAAAAGACTCAAGGCAGGTCTCAGGCGCAAAATTACATTATTAACTAGGTCTGAGGAGGATACGGGAAAAGAGGAACCTGAAGATGGCGTAAAAATAGACCAGGACTCTATAAAGAGGTTGCTTTCCTGTTTTACCGATTTAGTAGCATCTTTGAGTACCATACACACAAGGGGGCCGTGGTCTTATTTTGCAAAGAGGTATGAGCAGCTAATTACAACCTGGCTTAAGATATCAGGAGATGATCCAGCGTATAACGTGCTCAGTGAAATCATTAATCTGCTCTACACAATTGGTTCGTTTGATGCCCTTGCTCGACAAACCACAGTTCAGGAATTTAAAGAGACCTTTTTGCAGGCGCTTGAAGAATTGGCTCTTAGAAAAAGAACGGATAACAATGGTGTAACTGTTGTCGATGCCATGGCCGCACGAGGGTTGAGATTCAAGATCCTCTTTGTTTTGGGATTGAATGAAGAAGTTTTTCCACGTGTCGTCAGCCCTGAACCTTTTTTGTCAGACGAGGCGCGTAAACGGATCATCGATGATCTCGGATACAAGATGCGGAGGACCTACCGCTTGTCACAGAAAAAAGAGGGTTATGATGAAGAGAGACTGTTATTCACGCTCTTGCTACAATCCGCTGATAAAGAGATTCGTCTATCCTATCAAAGGGCGGATGACAAGGGGCGTCTTTTGTCACCTTCAATATATCTGCAATGGCTTCGTTCTATACTGACGAACTCCAAGGAACAGCGTGTCCCAAGAAACACAATAGCAAGGTACAAAGATCCGGCATTTGTGGGGCTATTAACTCCAACCGAGACGTTTGTTAGAACTAGAGGTCAATCGTGGAAGGTTGGTAGTTTACCCCGCACCACAAAAAGCCCTGTCTGGAAGGACGGGGATGAAGTGGTGCAAACCAAGTTTTCCTCAGAAAACCCTGCTTGGAAGGACGAGGTGCGGGGTTTACTAAATGTTGCTGAAGAAGATGTCATAGCTTGGCAGAATGCCTTGAAGACAATCAATCTTTGGGACGGCCAACCTGGGGCATATGATGGAATTGTCGGACATCTGGATCTTTTCTGGGACACCCGAATGAAAAAGGGCTTTTCACCTACATCTTTGGAGACAGTTTCCACATGTCCATACAAATACTTTGCTCATAAAATTCTCGGACTGGCAAGTCTGGTAGATCCTGCAGAAATTCCAGAGCTTTCACCTGCTGAGGAGGGAAATCTATACGATTCAATCCTAACCAAACTCTATAGTGGGTCTGGGAAATATGGCATCGCGAGAACGTTAGATCGATTACCGCTTGTTGCAAAAGGAGTCTTTAGAGATTATGAGCGAAAAAATTTTGTGCTTCATCCTGCCTTATGGGGGGCCACTAAAACCAGAATAGTAGAGGAACTAGCACTCTTTGTAAGGCATGATCTCCGGGCCCTACAAGGCTATATCCCTCGCTATTTTCAAAAGAATTATAGAGCGGTTCTAACACTTGATGTAAATGGCGACAAGCTCCCTGTTTCGCTTTATGGTATCGCAGATCGTGTAGATATATCTGAAGATAAAAAGGTGCGGATAATTGACTATAAACGCAGTTACCAAGGGGACAAATATGGTGATAATATTGTAAATAAGGCCCTAAGACTTGCCAGTCTCCAGCCTGCAATCTATTTAGAACTTGTCGATCAAAAGCTGCGACCAAAGGGATATAAGGTAGAAAATGCAAGATTCTATTTTATTAAAAGCTTTTCAAGATATGATCTTGAGACTGCCTTGGTTTCTAAAAGCGTTTATCCACTTAGATTTTTCTATCGTGATATCAATGCAGGTCTTGATAGTAAATCAGACGAGTTTCTCCGCAAATTAGGCGGGCTAGTGAATCTGGTCAAGCAAGGGATTTTTTTTATCAAGCCTTCCAGCGATTATAAAGGGTACTGCGGATATTGTGATTTCTCCAGAATATGCCGCAGGGGCCATCGGCCGTCACGAGAGAGATCAGAGTTGTCGAAAGTATTCAGGGTTCTTGAGGGTCTTCAATCAACTCTTCGGCCGCCTAGTCCTAAGGAGCAGGGTGTGCTCAAGGTTGATCATGAGCGGAGTAAGAAATCAGATGGCAAATAGTAGCATAGCAAGCAGTGTGGAGCCCCACGGCTTGACTCCGCCCGTTCCGCCAGTACTGGCGGAGGCGGACGTGCCTGCACACCGAAGTGCGTTACGGCACGCAGGCGTGGCTCTTTCTGTTTCTTCGGCGGGCCGCCAGGTTGGGCGAGCTTCGCCTTCGGCGAGGCGACATCCGCCGAAGCAGGAAACGATTCGCATTCCTCTACGTCCTTGCAGGCGTGGCTTCCTGCGGAGGCGGGTGAAGACTGAACTTTTGCCTGATAGAATGGATCCAGGTCTATTTGTAGGATGCCGACTTGATAAAAAATAGTAATGTTGGAATCGGTCAGAAGGGAGAGGTAAATGAATTTGTCCAGGCAGGAGCGGGGACCGGAAAGACATACTACATCATCAATACTTTACTTGGAAGACTCTTAAGTGGAGAATTGAAAATAGCCCAAGTCCTGGCAATCACGTTCACAGAAAAAGCGGCAAATGAGATGCGAAACCGTCTGGTTTCTGCATTGCTCGCCGCATCACAAGATAAACCAATTGTTGAACTTGGAAACAAGATAGCTCAGGATATTTTTCAGGGACTTGAACCAGTCTCCGTTCGGAATAACGCCAGGCAGGCGCTTGATGAAATTGATTCGAGTTTCATAGGGACTATACACAGTTTTTGTGTGAGGCTCATAAAGGAATTTCCACGGGAGGCCGGGATTGCAGCGGGCGCTGAGGCGGATGAAGGGGGATATTTTGAAGACATGTTTAATCAGTTCTGGAGCAGATGGATATCAGATGAGATGTCTAAAACAAGCGACAAATGGACTTACATCCTAAAGAATGTTTCTCTCAGCAATCTGAAGAAACTGGCCTACGAACTATGCGACTTTAAACTACAGGATCGCATACTTTTAGATGTTAGTACAAGAGAAAATAGTCGCAGACGTGGACGCGATTTAATCCTAGGCAGACTAGCCGAGTTCGAGTCGATTTTGAAAGAGTACGGTGGACTGCTTACACCGGCAGTACGCGATAATGCAGAGTTTTATCTTGATATATTAAGAGAGGTTTTACAAAAAACACCTGATGAGATCAGGCGAAAGTTAGAGACGGAGGATCATCGTAAGATCGACAAGAAAGATGTTGCCAAGTTACCACAAGACATAGGCAACCGCCTGAGAGAACTCGTCAAGTTTACGCGCAGCCTGAAACATTTAGATGACGATCTTGTTAGTCGCGTCCTTTATGCCCTCACGCTGTTCGTGCTTGATTTCCGCAGGAGTTATCTGACTCGCGGTCGAGTCACATTCAGTGCAATGCTTTCACTTGCCCTGAATTTGCTTCGAGTGCGTGAGGTTCGGGATCGGCTCAAGGTACGATTCAAACTAGTGCTTGTCGACGAATTTCAAGATACTGATCCAATTCAGTACGAGATAGTGCTGAGTTTAGCAGAGAGAAAAGGGAGTTTTGCGGCAGATTGGAGCAAAATGAAGCTTGAACCGGGAAAGCTGATAGTTGTAGGAGATCCCAATCAATCCATTTATTCATTCCGTGGAGCAGACCTCGATGCTTATAAGATGGTGGGGGAACATATATTGAAAAATGGGACATTGCAGACGCTATCTACGAACTACAGATCATGTCAGAACATTGTGAATGTGGTTAATTCATTCTTTAAGCGGCTGCTGCCCAAACCTTACACAGAGTTAATATGCGGAAATTTAGATTTTTGTCGGGACAAAACAGATTGTGTAGAGCTTGTTGAGATAGGGCCTGATGATAAAACACACGATAAAAGCAGGCTGGAGGCAAGCTATATTGCACGCAGGATTCGTGAGCTAAAAAGCTCTGGGCATCATTTGCGAGATATTGCGATCTTGCTTAGAAAACTGACCCATGCTCATGACTATTTAGAGGTGCTTCGTTCAGCAGGTATCGATTACGTAATAGAGGGTGACAAGTTTTTTTATCGAACCCCTGAGGTGGCGGAACTGTATAATTTTCTTGCAGCAGTTGCTGATCCGCTTGACAAGATTGCTCTTGTAGGGGTCTTGCGTTCGCCCATTGTTGGGCTAACCGATAGAGAGATATACGAACTCAAGATGCAAAACGGCCTCTCTTTTTTTAAAACCCAAGGTGTTTCTCCACGCATTGCCCGCTTTTTCACCTTTTTACAAGAACTGCATTGCATGGCACTCACGCGACCAATACATGAGGTGCTTCGCACGATATTTGACAGGACAATGCTTCTGCCAAATTGCTACATGGGGTACCGTCGAGAGATAGCTGTTTCTAATCTGCTAAAGCTCTATCAGCAGGCAATTGAGATGTCACAGCGCCCGGAAATGACGCTAAGAACGTTTCTTTCCGAAATTGATCGAAGAATTGCAGAAGAAGATGAAGGAGAAGATCCTGTAGCAGATGAGGATGTAGAGGCAGTTCGCATCATGAGCATTCACAAGGCAAAGGGTCTTCAGTTTGATACTGTTTTTGTCCCCGGGCTTTCCGAGGGAATAGGAGAAGACCACATGGACCCTGTCGAGGGCAACTGGTCACATGATATATACGGCTTTGCATGCGGTGATACTCATGACCTAGGTATGATTGCCTACAAGGAACACCAGCATAAGGTTGGCGAAGAAGAGAGCCGCAGACTACTCTATGTTGTAATGACGCGCGCTCGACATAGACTCATACTTATTAATTCTCCACGTGCTCAAAATAGAGAGGGGGAGTCATTTACCAATATGATAGAGAAGACGTTCGAGTTGCTTGCACAGCATGAGAAGGAGATGGTGAGACTCTCTACTGTTACTCCTCATGATATAGATTTTGCCCGCATTAGCAGAGTCGATTCGGCAGAATTCGATCATCAAGCTCAAAGCAAGCGCTGGGAAATAATCAAGGAATCTGCAGTGCAGGCACAACTTCCGCGTATGGTATCTGCCACATCCTTACTTGAAGAGAGTTACAAGCGTATCAGGGTCCTCCCGACAGAGGAGGATGGCGATGTTTTACCCTATGCGTCATTCGTGGGGAGTCTTTGTCATTTGGTACTGGCAACGGAGATCGGCACGCGCGATCTCAGACAAATCACAAGAGAACAGGCACAGATTGTCGGAGGGAGCGGTGCTGAAAGAGAAATAATCTGCAATGAGGCATATGAGATTCTTGCCAAATACCTTTCTTCAGATCTATATAAACACCTTCAATCCTTAAGAGTCGTAGGACGCGAGGTTCCATTCCTGCTTGAAGAAAAGGGTCAAATTATTTCAGGACGTATAGATGTTATCTTTGAGACCGGAAACGAAATATTGATAATAGATTACAAGACAGATAGAAGCATCGATGAGTCGGGCCTTGTAGCAGAATACAAACCACAGCTTGAGATTTATAGTCGTGCCATTGCCAAGGCCTTTCCTAACCGCAAGATCAAAAAGGCTCTTGTCTGGCTTCCTCAGGCCAAACTGTTGGAAGTATAACAGTAATTGTGTCGTAAAACAGGCCACTAAAATCATGAAGATTACAGATAAGGATGAAATACTTCCCGACTTTCTATAAAGAACATTTTATAAAATCCAAAAAATATAAGTAGTTGTCAATAAATGGTTTTGAGATAGCGATATGCAAGTGTGTGGTACCAAGGGTAAAATAGACCCATCTATTTTGTCAGAACCACAAAAACTGTTTCTATGGCTACTGCAGTACAAATAGTCCGATACCAAGACAGAAAAAGGATAATTGTTAAGCATATAGGCAGTGCCCATAATCAAGAGCAGCTTCTTTCTCTGAGGCAAGCTGCTTTAGAGTGGATTGCAAGAGAAAACGGTCAACAATTTCTTTTTCATGCTGAAAATCAAAAACAGCCTCTCATTTCGACACTTCATTGAAAGTAGCAATCCTGCTGGAAAGCTACTCCTTCCTCTCCAGTCCTGGGAATATCACGCCAAACAGGGCTGATATAGAACAATCTGCTACTTTCTCGAAACAGTCTCCTCATTTCCCTGAATAAGTGTGAATTTCCTCAAGTCATATACAGCTACATTTATGAAGTTCTTTCCAAAATTCTTGGTCTGTTTGGATTCCATAAGCTAAAGAACCGGCTTCTGCTTGACCTGGTTATCATGCGTGTCATCCAGCCCGTATCCAAGCTTGAATCATTAGAGTATTTATCAGAGATGTTTGGGATAACGTATAAAAAGGGCAGCTTGTATCAAGCCCTTAAAACCTTTCCGGCGTTAAAAAGCAGCATAGAGAGAGATATAGTTGCCTTTGCAAAAGATCACTTTTTAATTTTTCAATTGTTTTCTACGACGTAACAACACTCTATTTTGAATCATTTAAGGAGGATGGATTTAGGAAGTATGGATACTCCAAGGACAATAAAGGATAGTCATAGGACTAATTGTAAGCCGTGAAGGGTTCCCTGTTGCCTACGAAGTTTTTGAGGGAAATACGTTTGAAGGCAAAACATTCATTTCCACCATCTGTAAATTCAAAGATACCTATAAGATTAAAGACCTAACCGTGGTTGCCGAGGCTGCCATGATAAGCCTTGCCAACGTAGGGAGCTTGGTAGCAAACAATCTCTCATATATTGCTGGGGCAGGGGTGGGGAATCTGAAGCTTGAGCAGATCGAGGAAATTAGCAAAAAATTGGGAGGTGTTGATGGCAGATCAATACGAATAAAAACAGAGCGAGGGATACTGGTTTGTGATTTTTCTCTTAGATACCAGAAGGATAAACAAGAAATGGAAAGAAAGATACAGAAAGCCGAATACCTTCTCAACAAGCCCTCAAAAGTTAAAAGGAGTAAATTTCTAAAAAATGCAGTGAAGGCCAGCTGTGTTCTAAATACGGAACTTATCGAAAAGAGAAAGCTTCTCTTGGGGGTCAGAGGATACTATACCAACAACTGATCAAGCTAGCGAAACCATTATTAGCCGGCTCGCTTGTCAACACTTTTTTGTGCCGTAACTTATTGTGATTATGCAACTTACATACACTCATTGAAGGAGGCCACAGAG
>SBBU01000209.1 GCA_005239585.1 Planctomycetaceae bacterium | reverse complement strand
GGCAAGATCTATTCCCATATTTAACATGGCTACGCCTCCATAAAATAGTTTTCTTCTTATCATATCAGGCGCAGCCCGTTACATATAATCACTAGAACTTATACGCATAACCCAGTTCTGAAGTTTGATTCATCTATTTCAATACGCTTACAAATTCCTCTACTGTCAAGCTTGCTTTACGAATCAAACTCCGTAAAGTGCCTCTGTCTAGCATCTTGTGCATTGGGATAGATAGATTTACTGGTACGTTTTGTTTACCGTAAACACGATGGCTTCCTTTCTGCCTAAGAAATACCCATCCGAGTCGTTCGAAAGCTTTCGCCGCTTCATTCCCTGAAATTACCGGGAGCGGCGTTCCCATACAGGAGCCCACCCCTTGGAGCGTGCAGTTCCTTCAGCTTCAAGCCATGCTTGTATTGCCTCTCTAATATTAAAGAGTGCTTCTTTACGAGTTTTCCCTTGAGAAATGCAACCCGGAAGATTCAAACATTCAATCAACCAGTAACCATCTCCACCCTTCTCGATTCTGACAGGAAACTCTATGTCTGGAACTTTAACGTTTGCTTGCACAGACCTATAATAAACACTGATGACAACAAATTCAAACGTCTGTATTGACTTGCATCATAATCAACATTAAAATTGCACCCCATATTGATGACTGGGGTTTGGAGTGAACAAATCAAAGATAACCAACAAACACTCATTAGATAAAATTTAAAGGAGTAATTTATGCTAAAAATTGTAGGACCTATGATCGTTCTGGTGACAGCATTTATGACTGTCAACCCTGTAATAGAAAGTCAGAGTCAGGTGTCAGAGGAAGTCAAAAACGAGATTAATCTTCTTTTGCATGACTTTGGCAAATTTTCTGATCTGATCAAAAAATTCCTCACCGACAAGGAAATGAAATCCTCAGAGCTCAAAGATCTAATAAAATCGAGGGATGAAAAGTCACGGGAGCTAGATGGTGGTTTCAAGCGGTTGCTTGATCATAAAGAAGTCAAACAGCACCCAACACTTGCCAAAATGCTTGAGGGTATGCACACCCTCTTGGATTTTCAAAAGGGAGATAAATGGGCAGGGCGTTTCAAAAATACGATGAGCAACTATACCGCAAGATTGGGCGAGTTCCATCTAAAAACTGCAGAAGATCTGGCTAAGAATATAAAAAGCTACCTCAAGGCGCCAAAGGATTTCAATCTTGATTGCGATGTGTGCAAGAACAAGGTTCTTATTGAATGCCAGTCCTGCTCTGGCGGGGGAAAATGCAAGGCTGTCTACAAGGCAAACAGCGATGCCGATTTCTGCAAGAACGGGAATTTTAGCAACTTTAATCTTCAGTGCGCCGTCTGCAATGCATCTGGGGTGTGCGGTTTTTGTTTCGGCACAGGCAAGACATCCTGTCCCCTTTTCATCGGACTGAATGATCTACACAAAAAATAATTAAAGGAGGCCCAAGTGCCAACCTCACCTGAAGGGTGGATCTATACACTCTGTTTTTTTATAGGGCTCTTCTTTTCTATTCTATCCGGGATTCTTAGCGGCTTCCTTGGCCTCGGAGGACATGATGGGGGAGCTGATGGAGGGGGCGCTGATGGAGGCGGAGTTGGACATGATGTACATTTCTCGCCAGTAAGCCCAATAATTATAGCGATATTCCAGACAAGTTTTGGCGGGACAGGGCTCATCTGCATGAATATGTTTGGCATAAAAGATATCTTTGTCCATTTGCCTATCGCATTAGCCTCTGGTTTCGTAATCGCAGGAGGTTCGTTCCTGCTCCTTGTAAAAGTCATGTATGCGATGCAAAAAAGCTCCTTGATAAGCTCATCTGATCTGGCAGGTATAGAGGCCGAGGTGCTAACTCCCATTCCGCCAAATGGACTCGGTGAGATTGCATACGTTGTCAAAGGAACAAGGGTCTCAAGTCCTGCCAGAACAGAGGACAATTCAGAAATTTCATCACATAGTATTGTAGTAATAAGCAAGGTTGTAGGAAATACCATATTTGTCAAACCAAAAGTTTCCAAATGAGGAGTCTCTGATGAATTACATTTTAACCATATTACAAAATAACATCCCTAAGCAGCCAGAGTCGATATTCGGGCATCCAATAGCAGTCGCCGTAACAATAGTAGTTGTCGTGCTTGTTTTCTCATACGTATTGATAAGCAGATACAGGAAGGTCGGGCCAAATGAGGCCTTGATCATTTCAGGTGTAAGAAAAGTCAAGATAGTCACAGGCGGAGGCGTGTTTGTATGGCCGGCTGTAGAACAGGTTCAGAGCATCTCGCTTGAAGTATTCACTTTGAATATTAAAACCCCTGAGGTCTATACCATCACGGGAGTTCCCATTATACTTGAAGCGGTCGCACAGATTAAAATAGGCGGAGACGAGACATCTATAAAGACAGCTTCCGAGCAGTTTCTATCCAAAGACAGGGCTGATCTGATGCGGATCATGCTCCAGACACTTGAAGGTCATTTGAGGGCAATTGTTGGTACATTGACTGTAGAGGATATTTACAAAAACAGAGAGGCCTTTGCACAGCGAGTACAGGAAGTGGCAGCAAGTGACCTGGCAAACATGGGCTTGCGAGTTGTCTCTTTCGCACTACAGCACATTACAGATGAGCATGGTTACCTGGATGCCCTTGGGAAACCGCGCAACGCAGAAGTTCATAGAGACGCAACAATAGGTGAAGCACAGGCTATGAGTCAGGCAACCCAAAAGAAGGCGCAGGCAGAACAGGCAGCAAAAGAGGCGGAATATGCCGC
>SBBU01000094.1 GCA_005239585.1 Planctomycetaceae bacterium | reverse complement strand
ATATAATTAACTTCTCCAAACTTTCTCCTCATCCTCTTAACTAAAACCTTAAAGTTCCTATGAATTGACCTCCAAGCCTTCTCTCGATCCCCCACTACCTTCTGGTCAAAGGTCAAAACCATATAACTCCAGTAGCTCATATCCTTCATTAAAATTCCTTCCAACTTCCTATATAGCTTTTGATAGTACCTTGCGGAACATTCCCCTAAATGTCGCCGGCCATAACACTTCGTTATATCCCGCACCTCACCAGTCACTTTATTGCTGAAAACTATATGTAACTTATTGTTTTCACACAAAAATTGAGTTTTAGGAATGTATCTCTTGTGATGAGAAGTACAGACGTGCGGCCCTTTGTTACAATCTTTTACAAGGCGGGCGGATCGAACTAAATGAACATCATTTTGGGCTTGAGTTTCCCTGTCTTCTGGAGTATTCTTTAACTTAAGGAGGGTATC
This sequence comes from Planctomycetaceae bacterium, assembly GCA_005239585.1. The sequence goes on along the minus strand of SBBU01000094.1, from coordinate 2,221 downwards.
TGCGTGCACAGATATTCTTCTTTCTTACCCCCTCTAGGGCCCTTCATCCTTAGAGGGGGCATTTTTTTGAGGTTAAACTCTCCTACCTACCTAGCCTACCTACTACCCTAAAAAACCATAAAAACAAGCCGCTAAAGCCGTTGGGAGCGTCATTTGGGATGGTGTCGCAACGTCGGTTGATTGGGAAAGTCGTAAGTCCACGGCTGGTTAGAGGGGAGGTAGGGGGTATTGAAAGCCCATCGCTAAGCTGATAGTGCGTGTCGATTCGGGTAGTCATACGAAGTTCTCAATCACAACACTAGCCTTTTCGAAATGCTCTATAGGCGAACCACCCAACAACAGTTACGCCTAGCGGAATAATCCAACTCCGAAGCCAAGTTTGCTTCAATGCAATCTTATACTTCAACTCCCCTATCTGATTGTCTATAGGAGCCAGACTAATCCTTACTTTATTTTCTTCTAGCCTCTTCACAAAACTGTTACCCAAAGCACTTCCTAACCGAGAACCGAACGATGAATTATCTGTATTCATTCACCTCGTACCTTTCCCTTTAAAGATAAAAAATCATAAACCATCAATCCACCACCAACAAAAATACACCACTTCAATACTCGTACAGCAAGATCAAACCATAAATTCATATTTACAATTTCTAATTCGTCTAATAAAGCTCGTTTCTCTTCATCTTGCTTGTTGAGCTTGGTAAGACTAGGTCCGACCTGTTTATAAAAAGCATCTTCAGCGTCTGCTTTATCAGAGCCTTTAACAAGACTTAGGTTTATAATGTCTTCGCTCATCTCCGCACCTCAGAAGAAATTACTGATGATTGTGTCTCACGATACGCTCGATCTGCTTGTTGCAGTACACCAACATAACCCGATCTATCCTTACCAGCAATCTCGTCCAGAAACCGGCCGACACTAGGAGCCAATAGTCTCAAGCCAATAAAAGACCTTGACGAATGTAAAAAAGCCCGGGCCAAGCAAGAACAACAAAACAGATACGGACGGCTATGTTTATCGAGTTTAATATCAACAGTGTTTTCTGACAAACAAAACAAACAATTTGACGTTATCATTTTACTCTCTCTCTTTTTTATCGTTTTTAACACCACCCGACAAGTACCAATTTTCCAATTTAGCAATCTCTTGAAAGCGGTCTCTCAACAAATCTATCTTCACATCTCCAGTCTTCCCGACCTTTCCATACCTGTTTTTCTCTACAAGCCACTTCATCTCCTCGACACGGATTACTACATCGGCTTCATGCCCATATTGAGCCGAGCCGTAATACTGACCTTGCTTATTAGCGTGGAGAATCCCAAACATCGGCTGGCCCCCACCAAGAACTTGAATCTTCCTTAAATCCGAGGGCTTAAACACAGAAGCTGAAATAGAATCTATCCCGACATATTTCGGCTTCTCTGTCCTGATAACCTCCACAAGGTCAGCAGAACCACCTGCAGACGCAATCCTAAAATCCGACCGGCTCACACCCAAACTCTGAAGGCGCATTCCAAGAGATGGACTAAAGCTCTCCTCAATCGAAACATACAATACACGGCCAGCTAGAGAGTTTAATAAACTTAGTAGCATTGTAGACTTGCCTGACCCGGGTGGACCCCACAACAAAACCAACGCTCCTTCACCAAACTCAATTCCAAAAACATTGCCAAACAATACCCAATGACAATCAGCAAACTTATCAGCTCCCACCACAGCCATTTCCGCCAAACCACGCTCGACCGGCCTAACAAACAAAGGGGCTATTACACCAAAACTAAGACATGATAGACACATCGCCACCCGGGTATTATATTTAGCACCGCATTGTATACAAAAGTACTGCAAACCATCCTCCTTCGCATACAACTTGAATATAAACTCTTAAACTCATTTATAGACATAGACCATGTTACGATGTCCACATAAATGTGTCAAGTTGAAAATTATCAGGCTCTAAATCAACCTCTTTAAAACGTTGTAATTTATGACCAAACATATCAAATAATTGAACCTCCCAACACGTCTCACTAGCCCTAATCCTTGATCTTTGCCTTCTCAAAGCCCTTATAACCGGATATTTCTCTTGAGCAGCTGAAGGTAAACCAACAACACCAAAAAAATTTACATAGAACCTAAGCTCTTTCTCAATCCTTTTTAACTTTAGAGATACCGGCTTCCCAACCTGTATTTTCCGGCTGATTTGATACAACCTCGT
>SBBU01000216.1 GCA_005239585.1 Planctomycetaceae bacterium | reverse complement strand
GGAAGAATCTATGAAATATTTTCTGCCTGCCCTTTTTGCCCTTGCCTCTTGTCACTTGGCACCCAAACCAGATAGTAAACCAATTGATGTGCCAGTGAAAAGAAACGAGCCGAATATCTCTCCAGTACAGTACATCAACAAAAAGTTGATCGATCTCAAAGTAGATCCTGAGAAGACTGTAGGAATGGCAGGCGTAGAGCTTTGGTACTCAGTTGATGAGGGCCAGAGCTGGCAAAACCATGGTAAGACAGACGGAAAACCAGAATCCGTAAGTTTCACAGCCGCAAAAGACGCCCGATACAGCTTTGTTTTTGTCCCGTACGACAGGGCTGGCGAGAGACAGTTCACACCAAAACCCGAGACACAACCAGACTATATCATCGTCGTGGATACAATCTCACCAGTCGTCGAAGTGAAATCACCTAATGGCGGCGAGCTTCTTGGGGCAGGACAATCAACTCAGATTACTTGGGTCGGGGCGGATAAAAATATCTCCTATGATTCTGTACTCATCGAGGTCTCACCAACAGGTGGAGATAACTGGATAACTTTGGTTAAAAACCATCCTAACACGGGAAAATATTTCTGGGATATCCCCCGCTCATCAAGTCAGAAATATAAGATAAGAATTAAAGTACAGGATCTCGCAGGGAACACAGGAATAGATGAATCGGATGATCTCTTCACCATAGACGGACTAACTCCAGAAGCCGAAATCATTGGACCTACAATATTCAAGTCATTACCGGCTAAAATTGAATTCAAAGCCACTGACTTTGGCGGCGCAGGAGTAGCTTCCGTAAAGCTTTACCACACGCGTGATAAAGGTCAGACTTGGCATCTCTTAAAAGAGACTATGGATCTAACATCCCCAATCGAAATGCGTGAGCTTGATGGGGTCTATGGAGTGAAACTAGTGGCGGTAGACAAGGTAGGCAATTCTACTCACACCCCGATCTCAGGAACAAAAGCACAGCGTGAAATTATAATCGATACTACCTCTCCTATCATAAAACTCATCTCTCCAAAACATACTGTGTTCATGACAAGCAGTGAGATCGACATCATGTGGACTGCTAAAGACAACCTTCAGCTCATTCAGAACTCTCTCTCTATCGAATATTCCGAAGACGGTATAATATGGAATCTCATAGCAAAAGACCATGAGGTCGCTACAAATCACTACAGATGGAAAGCACCGGGCTCTGCGGGCATGGGTTATAAACTCCGAGTTCGAGTGAAAGACATTGTAGGCAATACCGGTGAGGATCACTTTGGACCATTTACAGTAGACTCTCTTGTACCAGAGGCCGTCGCTACAGGACCAAGGGCATCAAATACACAGACTATGGAGATCACCTACGAAGTTAAAAACAAGGGGTATGCTGATATTAACAAGGTAACCCTCTACTATTCAATCGATGGGGGCAAGACTTGGACTGAATATGGCGATGATCCAGATCACAAGTCACCCTTTATTTTCACAAAACCTGATGGGGAATATGGAATCTACATCACCTGCCAAACTGAGGCTGGAACAAGGGCAAAACTATGCCAAAAGCGGCCCGAATCGGGGACAAGCCCACAGCTTCAGCTCACATTAGACAGCACTAGACCCGACGTCAGGTTGCTCACATTCAACAATGGCGGCTATTTTAAAATCCCTTCTTCACATAAAATTACTTGGAGTTACAACGACAAGCACCCAGTTGACGACGGCATGACAATCGATTACTCACCAGATGGAGGCAGGACATGGTACCTGATAGAAAAGGGAATAAACCCGCAAAAAGGCGAATATCCATGGGAATTGCCTGCAAAAAAAGAAGGTGAGCTTTATCTCTTGCGGCTAACATCCCGCGATAAATTTGGAAACGAAGAAAAAGTTCTCTCGGCAAGACCTTTTAAACTGGATAATGATCTCCCAACATTAAGGCTCATAGCAACCCCGGATAAAGTAATAAGATTTAGAGACGTGAGGATTGGTTACGTAGCCAAAGACCTGACAAGTGGAGTCCAAAGGGTCATGGCATATATCAAACGAATGGACAAGGTTGGCAAATATGAAAAAATCACAGATGATCCCAATGTAACCGGCGAAGCGGTAATAAAATTTCCGGATGACGGACACTGGGGAGTTAAATTGATCTCACAGGATTTTGTAGGATCCGAGTCAGATGATATTATTAAAGATCCCGCACCAGATGTCCAGATCAAAGTAGACACAAGAAAGCCATCAGTAGGTATAAAGAGTTTTCTCAACAAAGACGGCCAGATGGTCTATGTAAACAAGAGTTTTGAAGTAGAGTGGGAGGCCTCTGATGAGACAACAAGCCCGCTCGAATTGGCCATGAGGCTCGAGTACTCATACAATAACGGCAAGGAATGGCTTGTTGCCGTAGCAAAGACCGGCAACAGTGGCAAATACCCCTTTGAAACGTGGTTGATAGCAGGAAGAAAAGTAATGATTAGAATAGTGGCAAGCGATGAGGCTGGCAACGAAGGGACATCAACTTCGGGAGAATTTGAAGTAGACGTACTAAACAGACCATCAATAACATTGACAGGACTAAAGGAAGCCGAAGAGATTGAAGCTGGCTCGCTCATAGAACTAATCGTGACAAGTGAAGGAATTCTCAAGAGCTTACAACTTGAAGAAAAAGGTCCTATGACAGATTGGCATAAAG
>SBBU01000109.1 GCA_005239585.1 Planctomycetaceae bacterium | reverse complement strand
GTAATTGTTAAATTATGTGTGCTCGAGCTTATAAAATGAAGATTTACGCTCGAGAAATGGATTTTAAAACTTTTCCCACACATTTTTGAACAATTACAATAAAGGCCTCAAGTTGACGTAGTTCAAGATAGTTAGTAATCTTTAAATCTCATGGAAGATGATCTCACTACAAGAGTGGGCAAAGAAAAGATTGATTGGCTGCTAAGCAGGTATCCCTCTAAGCAGGCGGCGTTTCTCCCTCTTTTGTGGCTTGTGCAAGAGGCAAAGGGAAGCATATCTGATGAAGATGTCATGTGGGTTTCAAAGACTCTTGACATAACTCCTAGTCATATTTTTGGCGTCCTTTCATTCTATACACTCTTCAAAAGACCATGGGAGGGGAGAAACATAATCCACGTCTGCTCGACTCTCCCGTGCGCTTTGAGAGGATCAGAAAAATTGTTCGACCACATTTCTGCTAAACTGGGGGTTAAGAACAATGAAACTACGCCTGATAAAAAATTCACGCTAAAAAAAGCAGAGTGTCTTGCGGCATGTGACAGGGCGCCAGTCCTTCAATTAAATTTGAAATACAGCCTTAATGTGACTCTGAATGATGTTGATAGACTGATTGATGAACACAATAGATAAAAGTCTATGACAATAGAACCAGTACTACTAAAACACTTGGATTATCCGCAATCGATGTCTATGGACTTTTATCTCTCGCATAACGGTTATAACGCTGCTAAAAAAGTTGTAACATCTATGAAACCTTCCGAAGTCATTGATCTGGTTAAGAATTCCGGGCTAAGAGGTCGTGGTGGAGCAGGTTTTCCTACCGGAAACAAATGGGGCTTTATTCCTGCCCAGTCCACCAAGCCGCGTTACTTGGTTATAAATGCTGATGAATCTGAACCCGGTTCATGCAAGGACAGGGTTTTGGTTGAGAGATATCCACACGCTGTAATAGAAGGGATAATAATTGCTGCATATGCGATAAGAGCCCACACGTGTTACATCTACATAAGAGGCGAGATGCAGGAGGGATACGAAATACTGCAAAAAGCGGTGGAGGAAGCATACAAACACGAGTTCCTCGGAAAATCAATATTCGGCACAGGATACAATCTGGAATTGACAGTTCACAGGGGGGCAGGGGCCTACATATGCGGTGAGGAGACCGCGCTCCTTAATTCACTTGAGGGAAAGCGGGGCTATCCAAGGATACGACCCCCTTTTCCCGCGATTGAAGGATTCATGGCCTGCCCAACGATCGTGAACAATGTACAAACGGTCTCTAATTTGCCTCACATAATCAACAACGGTGCCGATTGGTTCAAACAATGGGGGACCCCAAAGACCCCCGGTCTTATCGTATATTCGATATGCGGTCATGTGAAAAAACCGGGGCTTTATGAGCTTCCATCAACTACGACACTTAGAAGCCTGATTTATGACTATGCAGGTGGGATACTGGATGACAAGAAACTCAAAGGGATAATCCCGGGGGGAAGTTCATCTGGAGTTTTAACAGCAGATGAAATAGATATCACGATGGACTTTGAGACGTTGCAGTCTAAGGGGCTCATCCTAGGCACTGCCAGTGTGATAGTAATGCATGAGGAGACATGCATGGTCAACGCTCTGTGGAACATCTCTAGGTTTTATCATCATGAATCGTGCGGGCAGTGTACCCCGTGCAGAGAAGGGACAGGCTGGCTGGACAAGATACTAGAAAGAATAGAGCAGGGTAAAGGGTCACGTCAGGATCTTGAGATCATACTGCAAGTATCAGACGCTATAATAGGTCGTACGATCTGTGTGTTGGCCGATTCAATAGCTGTGCCTGCCAAGCACTTTATAAATAAATTTCGCTCAGAGTTTGAACTTCATATCTCCGAGCGTCGCTGTCCTCTGACTAGTGCGAAGAGGTAAATCAGCGTAAAAAGCACCAGGAGAATTATCGGTGGAAAGCTGTTGCTATCTCCTCTTAACGGTGCTGTAGAGCAGATCGACCCACCTCCGGCGTTAGGTGTTAACCCTGTAGAGGTTGTTGAGGATGATCCGCTTCCTTTTATAATTATAGTATTATTTGGTGTAGATAAACCGGTCAGGGCAAATGTTGCCTTTAAAGTGTTATTAGACAAGTCTATCTGATATGAATCTGTTGACCCGATTACATATAGAAACTTATCATCTGTGGTAACTGATAATGAAGACTGGGTTCCACTGGTAACGCCAATATCGCTCGTAGTAAGATCTGAAAGTTTAACCACCTTTACTCTTTTTGTAGCGTCAGCGTTGTCAGTAAGTGCATATAACTTGCCGCCTGCTATAAACATGTCTAATACATTAGCGCCTATGGAGACAGTTGTAACAACAGCAGAAGTGGTCGCTTTTCCTATAAGGTAATCTGCATCTACGACTGTAACCGTGTTTCCAGTAGCTACGTATAATCTATTTTCAGATGCAAGCATCTTACCGGGGCTGGTTACACTTACTTTCTCAACAAAACCGCTTATGACGTTTCCGTTAACATCTTTCGTAATCTCCACTAGAACCTGCCCTAGATTTTGAATCTGAGACATATTTAATGCCCCAAGATTAATTGTCAGAACTGTGCTTGTTGCACTATCTGAAACCCATAATCTCGCCTTTTGGTTTGTGGTATAGCTGTATGCAACATCTTTGTAAGTGGGTGCTGGGCTTTTTCCGCGATAGTCTCTGAATTCGTGTTCAACGGCGTTAGTTAGGGAAGAAACAATAGGGTCCATTATTGATATTACGCCTATGTTTGAACCAGTGTCTTTATTTTGTACCATGACAAGCTTTAAAGTTGTATTGCTATCTACTTTCATTTGTCTAAGGCTTACTGGGTTCTGAAATGTTCCCAACGGACCACTTGTAACCTCACCTTCCTTCGTAAGGTTAGAAGTTTTAACTACTTCTATTTTGTTCTGACTTGGAACGAGCGCGAAAACTCTGGATGGAGAGCTTGTTCTCTCAGCATTAGTGGCCATAAAAGTTGGCGCTCCAGAGAGAGTTAGCGAAGCAGTGGTAAGTTCCTTGTTTGTTGCTGTGTCGAAGAATTTAATTGTTGTTCCGCCCTCATTTGCTATCCAGCCCTGATCGCCGCCGAACGCCACCCCATATGCCAAGAGAAAAAGCGGGATAAATTTCATCTTTCCACCTCAATTAAAAGTTTTCGTCTCAATAACCTTGAACTTTATCTTATTTTCCTTGTTTTTCAAATACTCATCGCCTGCCAGCTTGGAGATCGTGTCGCGGATTTGAGCGGCCTTTTCAAAATCTAACGTGCCGGCATATTCGTACATCTGCCGCTCTAGTTCATTTATTACCTCGTTTCGTCTGTATTCATCATCAGATAGATTGGCTGTTGTGGATACTATTTTATCTGCGTCTAGAATCTCCTCAATTCCCTTTTTAATCTCCTTTTGAATTGTGACCGGGGTTATGTTGTTGGCCTTGTTATATTCCAATTGCAGTTTTCGCCTCCTACTAGTCTCTGTAATAGCTCGTTCCATCGATTTTGTAATCTGATCGGCGTAAAGGACAACCTCACCGTTTACATTGCGGGCAGTCCTCCCTACCGTTTGAATTATAGACGTTTCTGAGCGTAAGAATCCCTCCTTGTCTGCATCAAGTATGGCGACCAAAGAGACCTCAGGAAGGTCCAAGCCTTCCCTAAGAAGATTGACCCCCACAAGCACATCGAATTTGCCCTCACGTAGTTCCCTTAGTATCTTCACCCTGTCGAAGGTCTCTATCTCTGAATGGAGATAGCGGCATCTTACGTGCTGCTCCTGAAGATAGCTTGCAAGCTCCTCTGCCAGTCGTTTTGTTAGCGTAGTCACAAGTACGCGTTCGTTTCTTTTCACCCTTTCTGCTGTTCTGGCTAGGATGTCCTGCATTTGACCTGAAGAGGGATGCACTGTTATTTGCGGGTCGACTAGACCAGTAGGGCGGATAATCTGTTCAACAGCCTGTTTTGTCTTTTCAAGCTCAAATGGACCGGGTGTTGCAGATATGAACATGACTTGGGTTACGACACCCAACCATTCATCAAAGGTAATTGGCCGATTGTCAAGGCAGGAGGGGAGCCTAAACCCATATTCAACAAGGGTTTGCTTTCGTGATCGATCTCCGTTATACATCCCGCGGAGCTGTGGCAAGGTGGCGTGTGATTCATCAACGATACAGAGAAAATCTTTCGGGAAATAATCGATAAGGCAGTGTGGTCGATCTCCGTGTTTTCTGCCTGAAAGGTATCTGGAGTAATTTTCGATTCCCTTGCAATAGCCAACCTCAGAGAGCATTTCCATGTCATATCTTGTTCGCGCATCCAGCCGCTGAGCCTCTACAAGTTTTCCATGTGACTTGAGTTCTTCTAGCCGCAGACCGAGTTCTTCTTCAATAGAAGCAAGTGATGTTTTAATCCGATCTTCAGGGGTAATGAAGTATTTGGCAGGATAAAGGCGGGTCTCATCGTATTCCTTCATTGAGTTCCAGTTGAATGGATCCATTTCATGAATAGAAAGTATCGAGTCTTCGTTGAATTCGATTCGCATTGGTGTGAGACCATATGGAGGGAAGAGGTCTACAAGCTCGCCTCTTACCCTGAATTTTCCACGGGTGAAATCAGTGTCGTTACGTTCATACTGCATGTCGACAAGTTTCTTGATGAGCTGATCTCTCGACATGTTCATTCCCGATTTAATTCGTGTAGAAATCGAGAGATAATCCTCCGGAGAGCCTATATTATAAATGCACGAGACACTGGCAACGATTATTACGTCCTTCCTTGAGAGCAGGGCGTTTGTCGCGGCGAGCCTTAGCCTGTCGAGATCTTCATTTATAGACGAGTCTTTTTCTATGTATATATCTTTTTGAGGTATGTAAGCCTCTGGCTGATAATAGTCATAATAACTTACAAAGTAATGGACCGCATTCTTGGGAAAAAATGCCTTGAATTCGGCATAGAGCTGTGCGGCAAGTGTCTTGTTGTGTGAGATTACGAGTGTAGGCTTGCACACGTTTTGAATCACGTGGGCCATGGTGAATGTCTTGCCGCTGCCTGTGACACCGAGGAGCGTCGAAAAACGCTCATTTTCCCTGATCCTCGCCGTGAGTTTTTCAATCGCTTGCGGCTGGTCACCCTTTGGTACAAGGTTTGTGACAAGTTGAAAGAGCCCCATTTGGATGTATTATATCAGAAAACAGTCGTATGAAGAAAGTAGTGCTTATTGGTGCAGGTACTGGGCAGGCTCAGATACTCAAGGGGATTAAAGACCTTCCGGTCAAGATCACATCAATTGTAGGCGTGACAGATAATGGCGGGCACTCTGGATATCTTCGCAAGGTTTTCAAAATACCGCAGGTTGGTGATACGAGAAACTGTCTCTCTGCACTGGTTGATGACCCATCACTTTTGAGGAGAATCGACCATGGACCTTTGGAGGGGACTCAGATTGGTAATTTGATAATTTCAGCCCTTACAGTATCCACAGGAAAACTATCAAAGGCTATCAGGGGATTTTGTGAGTGGTATGGTATAAAGCAGAGAGTTCTTCCAGTTTCTGACTCTTCGTCCCAAGTCTGCGCAGTGCTGGAAAATGGTCAAGTGATAGAGGGTGAGTGGCAAATTATGAGGAGGAAGAATAGGGCTAGAATTGTTAGGGTTTTCCACAAGCCTCTCTTGCAGGCGATAAAACCTGCTATTGAAGCAATCAGGGATGCCGATTGGATAATACTTCCACCGGGTTCGCTTTTCACCGGACTAGGGTCTGTCCTTGCTGCCAAAGGCGTTAGAAAAGCTATCTTGTCCTCAAAGGCGAGGGTATTGTGTCTGATGAATATTATGACTCAACGAGGCCAGACAGAGAATCTTACGATGAAGGATCATCTCGAATTGATATCGGGATTTCTTGGTAAAAGGCCAGATGTGGTTGTTGTTAACAATAAAAGACCTGATGGAGCGCTTGTTAAGGAATACGCCAAGTTTCGTTCAATGCAAATAGTGGATGATCTCGGGAATAATGATTCAATCATTAGAAAGCCCCTTGTAGCCAAAAGTAGTGTCAAAAGAGGGAAAAAGTATTCAAGTTTGCCTCATTCAATCGTACATGATGCAATTAAAACTGCTGATTTGATTCAGTCAATCTTGAGGGTGTAAAGGTACTCGAGAAGATCATCTTGGAACGGATCTCCATTCCCGCCATTAATTAGAATAGAAAAGGCCAGAGTATCTCCGTGTTTGTTCTCTAAGTATCCGCTTAAGGTGTTGACACCCTTTAAATGGCCCGATTTTGCCGCGACTTTGCCTTTTATGCCCTTCATCCGTTTTTTCAGTGATCC
>SBBU01000238.1 GCA_005239585.1 Planctomycetaceae bacterium | reverse complement strand
TCCGAGGCGAGTCACCTACAACTGTGGAGGCGCCTTTTGAGGATGTCACAAAGGGCGTTCTCAATAGTTTGGCGGAACTGGAGGAGCTTTCAGGTCGAAAAATCCTAGAGGGCGAAAAGATACTCATGCCTGCCAAAGATAATGTTGGGGTTGACCTTTACGTCTCCACATCGAGCGCAGGTGGCGGCCTTCAAATGATGGTAGCAGGTGTTGTCGCATCAATGACAGGCGAAAGCGCCCAGCGCTGCGCACTTGGGGCGGGAGCGATAGTAATGGATGTCATTGCATCAAATGATGAGAGACAGCCATATGAAAAGATAGAGAGAATTAGATATCTCAGGCCCGACATGATGCTTCTTTCAGGCGGCACTGATGGCGGGACAATTACGCACGTAGTTGAGCTGGGCGAATATATCAAGGCAGCCGATCCAAAACCGCGCTTTGGAATTGGCTATAAGCTCCCCGTGATCTATGCTGGAAACAAAGATGCCACCAATCAGATCAAGGATATCTTAGGAGAGGCTACAACACTTTATCTGACTGACAACCTAAGGCCCACGTTGGAGATGGAGAACTTGATGCCTGCACGCCACAAGATACATGACCTCTTTCTTGAACACGTTATGGCCCAGGCCCCCGGATATAAGAAACTGCTTTCATGGACGAATGCGCCAATCATGCCGACACCGGCTGCCGTCGGACTTATTATGGAAAAGATTGCCAAACAGCAGGGGATAAATCTTGTGGGTGTTGATATCGGCGGTGCAACTACTGATGTCTTTTCTGTCTTTGAAGGGATATTCAACCGTACTGTCAGCGCAAACCTTGGCATGAGTTACAGCATCTCAAATGTCCTTGCCGAAGCAGGTTTGGAGAACATTATGCGATGGGTGCCATTCGATATAGATGAAGAGGATCTGAGGAATAGGATAAAAAACAAGATGATCCGTCCTACCACAATTCCACAGACAAGTGAGGAGCTAAAGGTTGAACAGGCTATTGCAAGAGAGGCGCTTAGACTCGCATTCATTCAGCATAAAAACCTGGCTGTTGGTCTCAAAGGTATCCAGCAGCAGCGAACCATATCTGATACATTCGAGTGGAGCTCGTCGGGTCAGACGTTAATCGACATGAAGAAACTTAATCTCATAGTTGGGTCTGGCGGCATACTATCACACGCTCCGCGAAGGAACCAGTCGGCGCTCATGATGATAGATGCGTACGAGCCAGTCTTCTTTACAATGCTCTCCGTCGATTCAATTTTTATGATGCCTCATCTTGGTGTCCTTTCAACTGTCAACGAAAGGGCAGCTACTGATGTATTTCTCAGGGACTGCATGATATATCTCGGGACATGCATTGCGCCTGTTGGCAGTGCCAAGATGGGCGAAAAATGTATGGACTACAAGATTACATACAAGGATGGCAAGGCAGTAGAGGCTAGTCTAAAGTTTGGCCAGATGGTGCTTCATCAGTTGGATGTGGAGCAGGAGGCAGATTTTGAGGGTCGACCAGCAAAAGGTTTTGATCTGGGGGATGGCAGTGGGAAGGCCGTTGTTCGAAAGGTAAAGGGAGGGGTCTGTGGTTTAGTTATTGATTGTCGCGGCAGGCCGCTCAGGCTTCCACAGGATAAAAAGGAACGAATCGCAAAGATTAACGAGTGGAACGATTCGCTTAATATCTTTCCAAAGTGAGCTGGGTTTCATTTCCATTCAAGGACGATTTCCCGTGGTCGCTCATCCCAATTGTTTTAATCATTGCATGTGGTGTCTTTGCCTATTTAGTTTTCTATCAGATTTTCTTTGGCTTGGTCGCAGTCTTGCTCCTTTTCAGCTCACTAGTCAAATATTTTTTTCCTACCACCTATTCTCTTACTGAGCAGGATATCAAGATAAAGTTTCTGGGCTCAGTAAAGACCTATAGCTGGAGTCGATTCAAGAAATTTTATGTCCACAAGGACGGTGTGCATTTATCTCCATTTGAGAAACTCACAGGGCTTGATCCGTTCCGAGGCGTTTATTTGCGTTGCAAAAAAAATATTGTAGAACTCGAGTCCTTTCTGATGAAAATTATGCAGTGATCCTGTTGAAAACTCAGTTTGCGCACGAACAACTCTTATCTCAGAATGATAGAGTTACTGACAGATTGACAGCAACACGACAGATTCATTGTGCATCTACGTAAATAGTTGAATTGCAATCATTTATTAGCGCTTTTCCATCATTGTTGGTACGTTATTTGCAACACTTCTTTTGAAGATGGTCAAGTTACCATATTCAGAATTCATGCCTATTTTTCGGAATAATCTTTCCGCAGAGTCTGGTTCAGACTTTGTTTCGTTATATGGAGTGAATGCTGATGGAACTAACGCGCTGCCTCTTACTATACTCTATGGCACCGATCCGAACATAGATGCCATATGGCCACTTGCCGTCTCTAAGAATGGTTCCAAGATCTTGGCCAGATACACAAAGGGCCCTACTTCTTCGACTAGCGATATAGTTGTGATCAGTTCAACAGATGGATCATTTCTG
>SBBU01000279.1 GCA_005239585.1 Planctomycetaceae bacterium | reverse complement strand
CAAAACTCGATTCTAAAGAGAAAAGGTACCCCTCAAATCTGCATTTTATGAAACCCTTATTCCCGACCTCTTGCCCTTTTTTGAGTTGAGGAATTTCTGGAGAGGGGGCTTATAAGGATATGCACCCAACATACGTTTTGCGCATTATTCAGACGATGCTCAAGTCACCGGTATATCACCTGGCAGGTCACGGGGTTTAAGAGTAGATACAGTCATTGGTTTACCCTACCACTATGCGTAAGCTTGAAAAAAAACGCCGAACGTTCGGCGTTTTTTTCCCCCAGTATGTGGCACTACTCCCCTAGGCTAAACGCAAAACCCCGTATCTGTCAGGTATATCACCCCTCTCCGAGTTCAGAAACGTCTATGATCGAGAAACCCTGAATATGTCGTGGACTTGATTGAAATCAACTGTTCAGACGACATATAATTGTCTATATGGATCAGCATAAGATGCTAGGGCAGATACTCAAAGAGATGGAGCTTGTATCTGAAGGCCAGGTTCAGGAGGCGCTGGCAATACAGCGTAAAAAGGGGGGAGCTGTCGGAGATATCATGATTCGCCTTGGTTACATAACAGAAGATGACCTAAAACTGGCACTCGATGCGCAAACTGGGACCGAAATGGTTAATCTTGAGGATATAGACATCCCAGAAGAGGTCATCCTCAAAATCCCTCCTGCGCTTGCCAAGTCATATACTGTAGTGCCTATCAAATTTGAAGTTAATACGCTCACAGTCGCTATGGTAAACCCACAGGACTTGACAATCCTCAATGACCTCAGATATGCACTCAAGTATGATGTAATTGGCGCTGCTGCTACTGAAGAGGGAATAACTTTTGCACTCGACAAGTATTATGGACACAAGCTGCGCGGGATGACGGGTGTCTTTGAAGCAATAAAACAAGATGACCTGCAATTTGAAGAAACCAAGCCCACACAAAAACAATCATATAACCTTGATGAAATGATAACCGCAGCGCCTGTCGTGAAACTACTCAACCTCGTACTCATGACAGCTATCAAGGCCAAAGGATCTGATATACACTTTGAGCCGTATGAAAACACATTTAGAATCAGATATCGAGTAGATGGAGTGCTCTACGAAATGGAATCTCCTCCACTTCATCTGGCACAGCCATTAGTATCAAGGATTAAAGTATTATCTAATCTTGATATTTCAGAGATGCGTCTGCCGCAGGATGGCCGAATCATGCTTCAAGTCGGCTCAAAACCTGTCGACCTTCGAGTATCAACGCTTCCAACCGCCTATGGCGAAAGTGTAGTAATGAGAATACTTGACAGATCGAATGTTCAGCTCAATCTTGACAACACAGGACTCAGACATGACGAGCATGAAATAATAAAAAAACTCATAAGCTTGCCGCATGGAATCATTATAGTCACAGGACCCACAGGTTCCGGAAAGACAACTACACTCTACTCATGTCTTAACTCAATAAATCAGCCCGGAATAAAAATAATCACAACCGAAGACCCAGTTGAATATGACATCGATGGAATAGTCCAATGCCAAGTGAATGATGAAATTGATGTTACCTATGCAAGTCTATTAAGGACAATCCTTAGGCAAGATCCAGATGTCTTGCTTGTCGGAGAAATCAGAGATCTTGAGACGGCAAAAATCGCAATAGAATCCTCTCTTACTGGCCACCTAGTTTTTTCAACTCTTCACACTAACGACGCACCAAGCGCAATCACACGATTAGTAGATCTTGGTGTGGAACCTTTTCTCATATGTCACACATTGGAGGCTATAATAGCACAACGACTCGTGAGGAAGATTTGCACTAATTGTAAAAGCGAATCCACTCCAACAGAAGAAATGCTTATTGAATTGAATCTAAAGCCAGAAAAGATAAAAGACAAAAAGTTTTGTTATGGTCAAGGCTGTAAACTATGCAAGGATACAGGTTACAAGGGCAGGATGGCAATATTTGAAATAATGCTGCTTGATGAAAAAATCAAAGAAATAATACTCAAGAATGGCTCAACAGAGCAGATTCGTCAAGCTGCGAGAAAACAGGGCATGAGATCCCTTTTCGATTCGGGACTTTTAGCAATCTTCGACGGTCATACCACTATTGAAGAGGTCGTCAAAGAGGCCATCTTCACGGATTGAATCAGCAAATCTGACACGATACCAAGAACAAAGGCAGTGCTGTTAAATACCAAATTCAGCACCCAAATCACCAAACTCTGCAACAGTTGAATAGCTACCTTGTACGTTATAAAATTCAGGCATGGTTTTTCTCTTACTCTGCCTATTTGTGCAAGAAGATATTGAATATTATGTATCTGTCAGACATGCTACATTAAAGAAGGAACCTCGGCAGTTTTCAGACAACCTCAGACCCCTTTATTACGGGAAGACCATAAAAAAAATATCTTTTGAAGAATACTGGGTAAGGACAAGGCTGGAAACAGACGGCTTTATCCATGCAAGCGCCATAAGGCCTCACTTGCACATTGCGACAACAATCGAGTGGGATGAAAAATTTGAACAAGTTCTAAGACAAGACCTGCCTAAAGAGTACTCTGCTATTGAAGAAAAGATTGAAAAATCTTATGAGCATAAATACATACGCCAGGAACTCGAGCGACGAGTCTCCGTCTTCAAATCTAACGGCAGATTGAAATGAACCCGAGTATTCGGCCACATAAAAAAAGTAGTGTATGAAACTACAAGTTTTCAGTCTTAAGCATATATCAAGTAAAATGATACATACAACAAGTGGAATAAAGTGTTTCTTGCTTCTTGTCATTGCACTTTCAGCTTGCCACAAAGGCACAACAATAGTCACAGATAAGGAAGCCTATATCATTGGAAAGGCTGTGTGCGCAAATTTGATAAAAGATAAAACCCTGTACACAGAAAACGATCTTATTAACTACGTAAACGACATTGGATACTCGATAATTTTCGAATCACCTCGCCCTGAGATATTTAACACATACCAATTCGCCCTAGTCGAATCCAAGGAACCTTATATCTGGTCTCTGGTTGGCGGTTTTGTTGTCATCAGCACCAAGATTATTCAGATATGCGAGACCGAGGATGAACTTGCAGCAGTCATGGCCCATTCGCTTGCCCATCTCTTTCTATTTCATCACGATGAACGTGCATTGAAATTAAAAAAGAAATTTGAAGACCAGTTTTACAGCGGAATGTTCATTGAACCTCTTGAACCCGAAGAGAAAGAAATGGTGCAAAAGGCATTCAATGCAGAGATCAGGGCACTCACTGGACAGTCACAGGAAGGTTTTGCTCTGGTGGAAGAGCTTGAGGCAGATAAACTGGCTGCGGACATCCTTAAAAAACTTGGATATACCGCCCATGGCATGGAGACCATACTTGCCCGTATTGTGGCAAACACAGGGTGCCTAAGAACTGATGCTGAGCGTATCAATTATCTCAAAGAACTATCGAAAGAAGAATCAAAATTTGTCCATAGTTACAGGACTCGCCGTTACTTTGAAAACACACTTGTACTGAAGGGCCTCCTAGATAAAATGCTAAAGACAGAAAAGATTTTGAAAATGAAACCTCAAGAGAAGCTTGCAGTAGAGATCCTCATGAGAAACACTACAGATAAAACACTTACAGGGACCTATTTGATTGAATTTTATGACTCTACCGGCATTCGAATTATCGCTGAAAAAAAGGAACAGCCGTTCACCGTCCTCCCATTTGATCCACTGACTCTTCGCAACGCATCCCTCGTCCCCGGCGCCACCCAGTTCTGGAT
>SBBU01000336.1 GCA_005239585.1 Planctomycetaceae bacterium | reverse complement strand
CTGTGCTCTCCTGCTTGCTCTGTGGCCTCCTTCAATGAGTGTATGTAAGTTGCATAATCACAATAAGTTACGGCACAAAAAAGTGTTGACAAGCGAGGGCAATAACCCTCATTCTTTACACCATCAGATCCTTTGGAAAATGGGGGTTTTTTTTATATAATTACATTAAAGGCTTGAGATGTTTGAAAGCAGGGTGCAAAAATGGAAGAAGAAAAATTTGACATAGGTATAGACAAACACAGAATCCTTCGGGAAATACAACCCAAGGAGTCGCAGAAAACTGGCAAGCCGGGCACAACTACAGCTGCTAAAAAGCCCCGCAAACCTGGAGGAGTAAGCTTCTTTCAGAGAATTAATACAATCTGTCCAATAATTACTATTTCAATCGCAACATTCTGGCTTGCAATATTTCTCTCAACCGGAAATAAAATGTCATTGCTCTTGTCATCTTCAATTTTCCTACTACAGGCCTTGTTCATGCTGCTCGACCCTCAAAAATCCAAAACTACTCCCGCCCCCCAATCACAGAAGACACAGTAATTCAGATTCTTGTCATGGTAAACTAGACAATCTGAGTGTATGATAGAGTAATAACATGAAAAAAGTTGCAATAATTGGAGTCCCTATGGATCTAGGGGCAAACAGGCGAGGAGTAGATATGGGGCCCTCTGCCATAAGAGGGACAGGGCTCTATGAAAGAATAAAAAAGCTCGGAATCGACGTTGAGGATCGCGGCAATGTGGATGTCCCCATACCCGAGGAGTTAACCGTTGGGAGCATGAACGCCAAGTACGCAGACGTAATCGAAGAGGTCTGTTCACGACTCTACAAGGCTGTTCTAAAGTCCTTTCAAGAGGGCCGAAATCCCATTCTACTTGGCGGAGATCATTCCATTGCCATGGGATCAGTAGCAGCAGCAGCCAGCTACCATCGAGAAAAAAATCAGCGTATAGGACTTGTATGGGTCGACGCCCATGCGGATATGAACACCCCTGAATCAACACCCTCTGGCAATGTACACGGGATGCCATTTGCTCACATACTAGGGATGTGCGACGGAAAGCTTTCAGATATCGGTGGTTTCAGACCAAAGGTATCACCTGAAAATGCCTGCCTTGTTGGCGTAAGAGACATTGATGACCGAGAGAAAAAACTTGTAAAGGACTCGGGTATAAATGTATTCACAATGAAAGAGATAGATAGATTCGGCATCTCGCGAGTGATCGAAGAGGCAATCAAATCAGCATCAAAGAACGCCTCTGCAATTCACGTTAGTATAGATCTGGATGCAATTGATCCAACCGTCGCGCCCGGTGTCGGAACACCCAAACGAGGCGGCCTTGACTACCGCGAAAGCCATCTAATAATGGAACTTGTGAGCGACTCTGAGCTCCTTTCATCTCTAGACATAGTTGAGCTAAACCCAATGTTCGACACACGCAACCAAACCGCAGAACTAGCCTCTGAACTTATCCTTTCAGCCTTAGGTAAAAGCATCTTTTAGGGCACCTCAGTCCAGAAACATCTTGGACCTGGACACGGCATTGACTTCGTTATTCAGGCATGATAACATCCTGTCCGTGACAAGCACTTACTTGACAGAGAAGAAAATTCCACGCAAGTGGTTTCTTATAGATGCAAAGGGTGTAATATTAGGCCGACTCGCCACGAGAGTTGCAACTCTCCTCATGGGAAAACACAAATCAATATATACTCCTTTTTACGATGCGGGTGATTTCGTAATCGTGATAAATGCTGAACAAGTAAAGCTTACTGGGAATAAGAGTAAAGCCAAGTTTTATGAGAGATATTCAGGATACCCAGGAGGTTACAAGGAAGCAAAGCACGAGGAGGTTTCCAAGACCCGGCCTGAAGATGTAATAATGAAGGCTGTCCGCAGTATGTTACCCAAAAGGGCGCTCGGCAGACACATGCTCAAGAAACTCAAGGTTTTCAAGGGAGATAAACACCCTCACAAGGCGCAGAATCCACAGGCACTTGATCTAAATTTTGTTAGGAAAGGGAGGATATGGCTGACTATATCTGGACCACAGGAAGGCGCAAAAGCTCGACAGCAAGGGTAAGGCTTTCCCCGGGCGAAGGCAAGATACTGGTGAATAATAAACCAGTTGAAAAATACTTTTGCAACGAGCTGGATAAATTTACCGCCATTGAGCCGCTAGCTGCTACAAACAGGATGGGTAGATATGATATTTTTATTACAGTAACAGGTGGAGGTTCAACCGGCCAGGCAGGTGGAGTCCGTCATGGAATTGCTCGTGGCCTTGTCGCAGCAGAACCAGAACTTCTTCCTATTCTAAAGCAGAGCAAATTTCTCACACGTGACCCAAGGATGAAGGAGCGCAAAAAGTATGGCCTTCGCGGGGCAAGAAGGGGTCAACAGTACTCAAAGCGTTAATCAGTCAGGCCTGAGGCGACGAATCCCGCCTTTTTGCCTTGTAAAAACATAAGCAACTAATGTATACTATGAGCGGATTTCAGCGGAGTGGCAAAGTTGACTAGTCAAAAAAGCGGGGTGAAGGATCTGTTACAATTTCAGGCTGCACTTACTAAAGCAATCCTCAAGCACCGCCCTATAAACTTTGAAGCGCTTGAGATATTAGGTCATGCCCTAACCCGACTCGGCCTCCATGCCGAGGCCCTAAAGGTAGATAAACAAATAACAAGCCTTTACCCTGATAGCCCAGTTGCTCATTATAATCTTGCGTGTAGTTACTCAAACTTGGGAAAGGTAGATGAGGCATTCGAATCCCTCTTCCATGCTGCGAACTACGGCTATGATGATATTGCCCACATGAAGAAGGATCCTGATCTAAAAAATCTCCGTCATGACCCCCGCTTCGCGCAATTGCTTTTCATCATCCGAAGACGCAAACACTCTACTCGCTTGAACTAAGTCTCCAGCCAGATTGAAGGATTAGCCTATGCCTTTTCGTCAGCAGGCAATGAGCATTTCACTAATCTTGCTTTCCCATAAATCTCAGCAAACTTTCCCATTCGCTCTTCTCTTCATGAATGATATCTTTGAGCTCACCATTGTCGTTCAATTTGAACTCATACTGGTAGGCCAGCTCTGTAACAAACTTTAACCCATAGAGCTCTTCTTCTACATAAACAACTGACTTGGCATAATAGCTCTTACTATCTTTTTTGATATCCTTCACTGTGCGTTCTGGTCCCTGCTGATCCTCATAATGGTAAATGCCGGGATTAGAAAGCCTGATCTTTGTAACCAGCTTGTCACATATCAAAACTAGAGACTTGACATCATCATCTTTTGTTAGTTTTAGTCTTTCTTCCTTGGCAATCGCAGTGATATCCTCGAGCTGTCTGAGCTCTTTCGCAGTCCCGTCGATCTTTAATGCAAACGTTCCAAGCGAGATCGTTCGATTAATCTCCTTCTGCTGTCCGAATACCACCTGAGGGACTCGGGCCGTGATTTGGTAAAATTGATGGTCCTTGAAGAGATCAGCCCCGATCTGTTTGATCTCAATCGTGTCCTTGAATATCTTGGCTTTAAACCCGGCCTCAGCTTTAGCCCAATCTCTTTCGGTCTTAGAACCGCTTTCCAGTGGTAGCAACATACCGCTTACGACAAGTATGCTAACTACCATCAGAGCTACTAGCCACCACATTTTGTTTATCATATTAGCTTCCTTCAAAAAACTCGCATTACTTTTCTTTTTCCTCTTTTTTGGGCAAATCTTCACCTTTTTTTGGTTCCCGTTTCATACAAGCTTGATCAATAAGTTCCTTTCCCTTGAAAAATTCAAGATAGATGTTTTTCACTGCGCCATCTTTTTCTGCCAGGTACATCTCTATTCTTTCCCATGACCCGTCCAGGGCCTTCTTGCCGTAGACTCAGTAACGTATGTCAGTTTGGTGCTCTGTAACATCTACATTAAACTTCTCGCGTCCATGCTGAATAGCAAGCCACACCAGACCGAACTTTGTCGCCTCATCTTTGCTCCCTATCTTGATGTCCAGCTTTTTTTATCTCATCCAAGAGTCCAGTACCCCCCACTTTGTCTCCTTTTATCTCTCCTTTTGGGGTTAAGATTATCAATCCGAACGGCGGTGAGTTTTTGAACCAAGAAGCAACATAGAATTTATACCCCGGGAAATATTTCGCAGCATCACTGACACGGTCGTATAGCTTTACTCTGAGTTTTGGATCTTCTGGCGGCTTTTTAATCGGTGCTGGTTTTTGCTTCTCAAAGATCTTATTTGCCTCGCTTTCTACCGCGCCATCTATGGCCTGAGCACATCGTAACTTTACCTCTTCGTCTTTCGTCTTATCACGAGTCTCGACAAGTGAAGGAATTGCCTTGCCGCCTATCTTTGAAAGCTCTTCTACGGCCTTGGCACGAATTTGAGCGTCGTTGCTCTCAAAGTCCTTAATAAGGCGCTCAATTCGTTTCGTTTGATCATCTTCCTGTACCAAGATTAATCCGCAAAAGAGTACAATCATGTATCTCATATCGCATCTCCTTAAATATCTATATAAATTTAGACCCTCAATCGGTCAAAAAAGTTACTCAAAATTTGTTTCTAGAGGTAATTCAGAGATAGAATCAAAGAATCCGGGGAGGGACAATCCAGTGCAGCCTGCCTGGGCGTGTAAGAGGGAGCCTATCCACTTCTATTTTAGCGATCGAGCATGTGCCCAGTACAAACTCCAGTTCGAGTGTCCCTCCAGAGATTAGAAATGAAATGAACCTCCCCATGTCGGGTTGGTGGCCTACAATCAGGATTTCTGATTTCCCAACTGGTACCGCAGATACAATCATGGATGGTGTTGCACCCGGTATCAGATTTCCACTTTGAATCAGCTCGCAGTCATCCTTTAGAATCTGAGCGGTGTGGACCGCTCTTGCAAGCGGACTGGAGAGAGCACAGTCAAAACTGATTTTGTTATCAACCAGAAACTGTCTGACTTGGTTTGCCTCCTGGATCCCCTGATTTGAGAGCATCCTTGCCTCATCAGGAGTGCCCGATTCAGCAGCTGCGTGCCTTGCTATATAAAGATTCACCCGCCCTCCTTTTTGAATTTTTTTATGTGGGCGGGGTTACTATTTGCGCAGCTCTGCCCAGAATTCCTTGGGCATCTCTGTGGCAAGTTTCAAGGCGCCATTTGCACCAGCAAAGACAGGTTCATTAACCCTTTTCGCATGCCCGCCGCCATACTCCCTGAGTGCCTCCTCAATCAACTTATCAAGACCGCGAAGCTGGCTTCCGCCGCCTGCAAGGACGATGTTATTCATCATTCGACGCTGAAATTCAGGGTCATATGTAGCAATGAGCTGTCTCAGTGCATCAACGATAGGTGGAACTATCATCTGACATGCAATCTTGAGATCGTTAGTAAGATCTACCTTGGTCGGCTTTCCCGCGACAGGAAGCATGACTTCTACTCTTTCCTGAAAATCATGTACAAAGCTGTGTTTCTCTTTTATCTCGCGTGCCATGTTTATAGTTACCTGAACCTCTTTGTGATTTTGAGTTATTAGTTTTAAGAACATTTCATCGACATAGTCACCAGCAGTTGTAAGAGTAATCTGATCATCTTCACTTGGTATCGTTCCATGCATACGGCAGAGGTCAACAGTACCTGCGCCGATATCGATCACCATCGCATCTTCCAAGGTGCCGATACCGTATGCAACGGCAAATGGTTCTGATACGATCATCACAGCATCGAATGCCTCTTTTGAGGCATCAATTAGCGCCTGTTTGTTTTTAATACTTGCCCTTGCCGGAGCTCCGATCACGCAGTAGATGAGATCACCTTTTGGTGCACGAACTCGAACTTGAGCGTATCTCACGAGATCAACTGCAGCCTTGGCATGCTTTTTTATATCCGCCTCGGTGAATTCACCATCCTTTGTCATCTCCTGATACTTCATCAACCCCTTCTCGAACGGCCGCACTACATCAAGAGCCAGCCTATGTTTCAATACATCTTCTCCGAAGATTGCTTGTTGAGTAAAGAGCTTTCTCGAAATTTCGTCCCTCGGATATCCAACGACGCTAAAGAAACTTTCTCTGACGCCATTTACACCAGCTATGGATGTCTTGAAACTCCCAAGATCCATGCCGACGTAGAATATTCCTCTATCTTTTTCTGCCATAGCTTACTCCCCGTAAATAAAACACTTGTCAAACTTTATCGACCTGTGCGGCCCGTGTCAAGGGTTTAACTGGAACTCTGTATCTTTTTATTTTCGTCCAGGATTATCTTGAACATCTTCATTTTCTTTTCAAAAGTCTTATCTTCCGGATTAACACCAAGATCAGTTAGGATCCCCTGGATCTGAGTATTAGAATAAATTTTCTGCTCAGCCAGCGCCTTGAGGGCATTTTCAAGGTTTTTGGCATGCCCTGAAAGCTTTTCGATTCTTCTCTCAAGCAGATCTACCTCTGAACCGTCGGCTGCCCTGCTGGATACATGTTTTTTTAATTCTTCTATCTCCGACTGCATACCCTCTTTACTATGTTTGAGCGACTCTTGCACCTCGAGTGATTTCTTATATTCGGCCATAAGTTCTGCGAATTCCAATTTTGTCTCTTGGGTTATGGCACCAGCCTTACCCTCAAGGTGCTGATATTTTCTCAGGATATTCATAACGGCCTGGTTAATAAGCTCACCCAGCTTATCACGGCTTACAAGCTTTACTGTGCTCTTACCGCGAGCCAAAAGCAAGTCAATCGGGACGCTGGTTGCAGCCTCATTCAACAATTTTTTTGTATCTATAAATTTTTTTTCTTCCACCACCCAAAATATTAGCCTTTCGGGGTATATTGTCAATCGTTCCACCCCTAATGATTTAACTTTGTGACAGTCAATAGGTTATACTGTAACAGAGGCAATCTTTTTCTGTAAATACATTAATGGTTGCAAGTGTATATGGGTTCTGTTAGACTAGCCGTAATTTATGAATATACCAACGACAGCAATTGGGATTAACAGGCTATATGATCTTGTTAGGCGCGATCTGGAAAAAGTAGAGAAAATCATCAGAAAAGAGCTAAAGAATGAGTATGCGTACCTTGAGGGGATCTCGAGACACCTTTTGAAATTTGCTGGAAAACGACTGCGCCCATCCCTCCTCCTCTACTTTGCAAATATGACAGGGGGTGTCAAAAGGTCACACCTTATCCTTGCGGCAACTATTGAGATTCTGCACAGTGCAACTCTTGTGCATGATGACATCTTAGATGAAGCTGAGATAAGAAGAAACGTTACCACTATAAACAACGAGTATGGCAACGAGGAAGGTGTTATCTACGGAGACCTCCTGTTCTCAAAGGTATTTGTCTTGTGCGCCAGGCTACAAAACCAAGAGGTAATAGATGTACTTTCTGAAACCACAAAGCAGATCTGTACAGGGGAATTGCTTCAGCTCTCCCAAAGGTCAAATTTAAAGATAACCGAAAGGGACTATTTGGACATTATCAAGCTCAAGACCGCAACGCTTTTTGAAACAGCTTGCAAACTAGGATGCATAGAAAACACGGATGATCCAAGAATAATAGAAGCAGCTAGAACCTACGGTATGAATGTGGGCATCGCTTTTCAGATTATCGATGACTGTTTGGACATAACTGGCGAAGAAAATGAGATAGGAAAATCACTGGGCACTGATGTAAACAAGGGAAAAATGACGCTGCCTTGCCTTGAACTCTTCAAGACCCTCGATAGGAAAAAGGCAAAGGAACTTGAGAACATATTTCTTAAACCTAATGGGCTCAACAAGAGAGCTATCGTTAGAGAACTTATTTCTCAAAACGGTGTCATGAATACCTGCATATCAAAGGCAAAGTGGCACATCAACAAGGCAATAGATTCCATTGCCCCCTGCAAAGAGTCAGAATATAAAACAGCGCTCACCACAATTGCAGACTATGTCGTGAACAGGATATCCTAATCCAGTAAAATTGCGGGTCATTCCAGCCGTATAACGATCTTTCAGAAAAAGGTAATATGGAAAGGATTTTCTATGTTACAAGACGAGGGTACCGTGTTGGCGATTGTATAATCAAGATCACAAGGGCAGTGGTATAAATCCTACCGCCTTCTCCATACCAGCGGTCAAGACCATCAGGCCAAGAGCCATCTGCTTTCTGCATCTTTAAAAGCATTTGATTTACATCTTGAGACCATTCCTTCAAAAACGAGTCTTGCAACTGATGCAAGAAAAGGGCCGAGAAGTAGGGGAAGAGCAGGTCATTCTTCTTACCATTAGAATGAACAGGCAATTCATTGGCATATATCACATTGCGATATTTATTCATCATCTCCCAGTCCACATTTACCGATGAAAGCACATAACTTAATGCACCCATCGCAGTAAGAGTGTAATGACCCAATTCTGGCGCAAACTGACCCTTCTTTGTGTAGCCAACTCTTCCCTCTTCATCCGTAATACCAATTGTCCTCTTTTTCGCCTTTTTCAAGGCATCTTGTATGCTACTCGACTTGATACCAGCTACATAGGCTGTTCTGAGCGCCATTACCTGAAAACAGACAATAGACGTGTCACTGTACTCCGAGGTAATCTGATATCCCCACCCACCATCTGGCATCTGCGCAGCTACTATATAATCAATCGCCTTCTTTATTGAGGACCTCAAACTCTCATCCTGTGATAGCATGTAACACTCACCCAGAGCAATTGTTGCAAGTCCATGGTTATACATATATCTACCGCTCTCCTGAGCTATTAAACCAGATTCATTCTGATTGGAGAGCAAATAGTCTACTCCGCGCGAGATGACCTCCTTGAATCTGCCAGCCTTATTGTGACTTCCCTCAGACAGAAAGCCAAGAATTGCAAGTGCAGTAACACCAATTCTATATTCCTGCTTACCACCCTCCAATGAAACATTCCAGCCTCCGTCCTGAGACTGGCATTTCTCAAGCCATATCAAGCCCTTTACAACCTGTTCACTCGCAGAATCCTGCCTCATTTGGACCATATTGCCTATCCCGTTGTCAAATCTATATTGAGCTGAGCTAAATTTTGGTACAAACATAGGCGGAATCGCAGGTTGTTTATTAAAACTTTCAAAGCTATCATGCTCAGTAGTAACCTCTTTGTATCTGCTTATCTCCACATCTGGGCCAGACATTTCCTTTGTGAACTCCTTTTTATACGTATCAAGCTTTACAAACAGCGATTTACTTTTCTTAACTGGTTGGCTTGTACTAATAAAGTGAGACTCCTCTGTCACAGTAACATTATTTTGAGTTACCAAGAGCGCAAATATAATTAAAATGATCGCATGAACCACAAAAGAGAAGAGACCGGACGCCGCTATGACACGCGCTCTAGCTAATTTAACCATTCTTGAGAGCATCAGCTTTACAAGACCTTGCCTTGTCTCTGGATTTATTAATGACAATTTTGCCACTGTATCCTCAACAAAATCCTCTGAAGGCTCTGCTAAAGGCAGTTTTTTTAATGCGCTCAAAACAAACCTTGCCTCTATCAGCTTATGGTGGCAGTAACTACAACCCTTTACATGCTCAACGATTTGTAATGACCTCTGCCTCTGTATCCTGCCGCGCAGGAGCAAGATAAAATCAATCTGGGCGCAGGTGGTTACTCGTTGGGCAAGCATATTAGAAAAATCTTTTCGTGGAGATACATCTTCAAGCGAGCTAAGCGATGAAAATAGCATCTTTATATCATCTGCATGGTTAGAGCAAGAGGCACAAGTCAACAGGTGAGTGGATATTACCTGGGCATCCCTCCCTCTTACTTCACCTTTTACAAAGCCCAGTATGTCGTATTCTTCACACCTCTGCATCTTTCAACAAGCTCCTTAATTTTGAGATTGCAAAATGAAGTCGAGACTTTACAGTGCCAATCGGGACATTCATAATTTCACTTATCTCGTCATAACTAAAACCATGCATCTCCGAGAGAAGAACTACCATCCTTTGTTCATCAGGCAATTTGTCAAGTGCCTGGGTTACTATCCTTGATACCTCCTTCCTCTCATATGTTTTTGAAGGAGGATTGTCATCCATGCCAATGTAATCCTTTGCAGTTGTTTCATTCTGACCAAGCGGATTATCTATAGAAAGCACGCGTGGTCGAGGGGCATCGTACCTCAGTTTATCTATCCAGTGATTGCGCGCTATCTTGAAGATGTATTTAACAAGCCTCCCTTTTAGCTCAAAATCATCAAGATGAGTATACAATTTAATAAAGACCTCCTGGGCCAAGTCTTCAGCTGAATCTCTATCGTGACACAGCCTGAAAAAAAAGTTAATTATTTGAACATGATATTTGCCTACGATGCCCTTGAAGCCCTCAATATTCCCCTGCTTGGCAAGCTTCAGAAGCTCTTCGTCCGACGCAAAATCAGTAATCATATATTTAAAACGAAATTCTCAAGGTTCTGGTTCAATTTACCCACAGGAATAAACCTTATCTCTCTTGTCCTTGGCGACGTTATTAGCATCTCTACCCTCAGATAGTCGCCAATAAGGTTGTTTTGAACCCTATCAGCCCATTCTATTATACTTATCGACTCGGCTCTATTCTCATAAAACCCCAAGGAGGCAAGCTCTGGCCCTTCCAACCTATAAATGTCATAGTGATCTATACGCAACCTCCCTTCATAGGACTGCATTAGAACAAAAGTAGGGCTTGTCACAATCAATGGATCTTTTACATCAATACCCTTTGCAATACCACGAGTGAAACACGTTTTTCCTGACCCAAGCTCGCCAACAAGTCCAAGCACATCGCCTTGGACAAGATGATCTGAAAGCGATGCAGCAACCTGCATTGTTTCTTCCTCAGAACCTGTAACAACAGTTCTGCAATTGATATTTTTCATTAATATTCCCATCCACGTATTCTTAACCTTTTCACTCGTGAACCATCCTGTAGGTATATTCCTTCTTTCTCGATCATCTCTCCTATTTTATAAATGCCTTGTATTTCCTGAGGAGATGTAAACAAAAGCTCATAGTCTTCGCCATCGTACAGGGCATGATGCAACCCGTCCGTCCCGCCAGAAAGCTTTATAGCATCTGTCGATACTGGAATCGAATCCTTATACAGCAGTGCCCCAAGGTGATTCTTCTCTAAGAGCCTGCTCAGATCAATCACAAGCCCATCACTTACATCAATCATTGAAGTTATTTTATACTTGGAGACCAGTTTTTTTGCCAAAGCGATCTGGGGTATAAAGTCCATGTGATGCCCTAAAATAGAACCGCCTAGTCTTCCTGTGACGTAAATATTGTCACCCACTCTGGCACCATCTCTTGTCACCAATCTTTCGGCCTCGCCAACGATTGTTATCGAGATCACCATTGGACCTTTATGCGTAGATGTATCGCCACCTACAATATCGATATTGAAATTTTTTGCAACCGATTTTATCCCTCTTGATATCCTTTTAGCCTCAGTGATACTAGTTCTTTGTGGAAGGACCATTGAGACGAGGCAAAATCGGGGAGTTGCTGCCATTGCCGCAATGTCACTTAGCGCCCTTGATATCGCCTTTTTACCAATTTCGATAGGTGTAGTTTTGGTTGGGTCAAAATGAACGCCAGATACCAGATTATCAACCTTGAGGACCAGATATTGCCCATCAAATTTGACGCAGGCAGCATCATCACCTATCCCGATTGAAATGCGATCCGAGTTGTTCTTTTTTTTTAACCAGTTAATAAGCTTAGATTCAATTGCCATTGAAATTTAATTTTATGCCATTTTACGTTGACTTTCAATCGATGTTTTTCTATAGTACGCCGCATGAACCCCGCGCTTTCGCCGTGTAAAAATAGTAGGGTCAAATGATTACTGAAAAACAGATTTTGATCGGAGTGGCTGGTTTTGAACACTAGTCCAAAGTGCGGGGTGAATTTAAGGCAATATATCAGGGATGTGCCCAATTTCCCTAAAAAAGGGATCATATTCAAAGATATAACCCCACTTTTGAGGTCACCTGAGGCCTTGGATTTCGCAGCAAAAAAATTCACCGAATATGGTAAAAAACGCAAGACCCAGATTGTGGGCGGAATAGAATCTAGAGGCTTTGTGTTGGGATCTATAGTCGCTCACGAACTTGGTGTCGGGTTTATCCCGTTTCGCAAGAAAGGAAAGCTTCCCTATAAAACACTCTCAGAGAGTTTTAGCCTTGAATATGGCAAGGCCTCAATGGAGGTCCATCAGGATGCATTCGATCCGAGCCAGAGAGTTTTAATTGTTGATGACCTACTCGCAACTGGCGGGACCGCCATGGCAGCCTGCAAGTTGGTGAAAAAACTCAAGGCCGACGTTGCAGGCATTGCAGTCATCATAGAGCTCGAGGCCCTGAAGGGAAAAGAGGGCCTCAAAGGCTACGATATTCTCTCACTAATAAAATATGGGAGCTGAAAAGATTCTCAGGATTCTAGAGAAAGAATATCCCAACTCAACCACTGCGCTAAGGCATACAAGCGCCCTCGAACTTTTGGTTGCCACAATACTCTCTGCCCAGTGTACCGATGAAAGGGTAAACAAGGTAACAGAGCAACTCTTCAAAAAGTACAAAAGAGCCGCAGATTTTGCAGGGCTAAAACCAGAGGAGCTTGAGAAGCAAATAAGTTCAATAACATTCTACCGCAACAAGGCTAAAAACATCATCAACATGTGCAGGATCCTAATTGAAAAATATAATGGCAAGGTCCCGGCGGAGATGGATAAACTAGTGGAACTCCCCGGCGTAGCACGCAAGACTGCCAACCTCGTACTCGGCTGCTTCTTCAAGATTCCAAGCGGAATTGTGGTAGACACGCATGTACTCAGGGTCTCTCAAAGACTGGGGCTCACTAAACAGAATGATCCAGAGAAAGTTGAGCAGGATCTTATGAAGCTCGTACCTCAGGATAAATGGATTCAATTTGGCAACGCCATGATTTGGCACGGCCGCAGGGTCTGCCAGGCTAAAAAACCCATCTGTGACAAGTGCCACATGAACTCCTTTTGTCCATCAAGCACTCTATAATGACAAGATAATATGAACCGTAGAGGACTGCTTAAGCGCTTCTCTCAAGGTGCTCTGAATAATGTGGGGTTCTCTGCGTTTGTAAATTTTATTGAGGGCCAAGGTTTCAGGTTATCGCGTGTAAATGCTAGTCATCATATCTTTATTCATCCAAAGATCTCAGAGTTGGTAAACCTACAAGAAGTTAATGGTAAAGCAAAACCATACCAGATTCGACAGGTATTGCGCTAGGTAGAGAAATATGATTTAATCTTAGAGGAGGATAAATGAGCGATTATCATATAAATATATTTTATAGCGAAGAAGACGGTGGATATATTGCCGATATCCCAGACCTAGAGTCCTGTTCGGCTTTCGGAAAAACCCCAGAGAAAGCGTTGGCTGAGTTGGAAAAAGCCAAAAAGGCATGGTTGGAAGCTGCACAAGAGTCCGGCAAGCCCATCCCACCACCACGTTACCGACCTGTGATATACCAGTTGCCAAGGTGAATGATCAAAGGACATTTATAACAAAATTTCATAACCTCTTTTATTCTTCTGGGAATGACACGAAATTAATCTTGTATACCTCACCAGAGCTGCTTTTCCGATTCTTTATCTTGCGCCGAAAATGGAGGCGGAATTTATTCAAACCCATGCTTTCCGCCGTCGATAACCTTACCACTGTGAGCATTAACACGAAACCAACCACCAGCTTTGGTCGAGTCAACAAAGTACTCGACATAGAATTGCCAGAATAGATCATTACCCTGGATTACCTTTTTCACTTGAACGAATCTTATTTCAGATATCTTGGGAACCTCTATTTCCAAACAAGTCTTTACAAGTGCTCGCCCTTTCTCTTCAGTTATTATGATGCCGATCTCTTCCAATATCCTCTTGCAGCGCTCTTCGACCTCCGGTTTTTTCACTTGATTCGCCCATTTTAGGTGCTCTTCAACAGGCTTTTTGACCATCTCTTTTGCAAGCTTTCCGAGCTCGACTAGTTCTTCCGTCGCCTTCTCGCGCTCCTTTGCGTCATCGGCATTGAGTCTATTGAGTAGCTTCTGAATATGTTCGCCCAGCTCATCTTCTTTGTAAAGCCTATCCCCTTGCCTAGGGTAAAAACCCTTGTTGACTGTTTCGATGGCACAAGTTGAAAAGCTTTTATATACAACAACAGCTCTTAACCCTGCAATGAATGCCCCTTCCCTAAGCACGATGAACCTATCATGTACTTTAATATTGTTTGCCAACCCGCCTCCAATCAACACAATCCCACTTTGCTCTTCGGCTGATTTTACTACCAAGTCACCTTGCTCGACTGAGAATCCTGCTAATATCCGCTCGCACCGGGAGATAACTTCGCCTAGTCTTGCGTCATCCTTTCCGTCCTTTAACTTTTTAAAGTATTCATCTGTAGCTTTTTTAAGATAATCAACAACGCCCTTCTTGACGGTCTCCCTGGCAACTTTACCAAGCTCGATCAACCTCTCCGTCGCCTCTTCGCGCTCGGTTGGATCGTCGGCATCAAGCTTTTTGAGAAGCTCTTGAATCTGCTTTTCGAGTTCTTCCTGTAAATTTTTGCCGCACAGGTTGCAGATCATTTCCTTTTGGGCACAAGATTCACATTTTCCAGTAGTGTTTATACACAGGACAATCTTGTCTCCCTTACAAACTTGGCATGGACCAGTTGGGTGTTCATGCTTCGCTTTGCATAGCGCAGATGGACACAATTCGTTTTTTTTATGCAGTTCGAGGAATTGTTTATAGTCGAGTTTGGGTTCTTGCTTTACCTTCAGTCCGCAGCCGGGGCAGATTCCTCCCTTTGCAGCACATTTATCGCAGACATAAAAGGAGTCTCTTTCCACACACTGCTTTAGGCCATGCAAGAACCATTGTTTACACACAATGCATTGAACTTCCTTGCATTCACCATCCTTGTGGTTGCATTTTACAATGGTATATTTACGCTCACACTTGCCAGCTTTTGGGCAGGTTTTTTCCTGGTCTAGCATTTCCCCGCACACAAAGCAGACCGATTTTGTCTTGGCGCAGTCGAGGCAATAGGAAATATCTAGACGTTGGTGCTCATCCTGACATGTACCCTCTACTGGATTTCGCACTCCATGAGAATTATCCACCACGCACTTTCCTTTGAAAAATGTATGAGCCCAACCGCGGAAACCTTGTTTAAAGGAACCTGTTAGATCTAATGTGGGAGGGGTTTTGTGTTTGTTACACAATAGTTTTGTCAGATCAGCTTCTTGAGCTAGACTCTTACCGCAAATAAAGCAAATATTTTCCTTTTGGGCGCATTCATTGCAGGCAGTCGGTTTAAGTGGAACTTCCTTACACTCACATTCACGATCTCCTCCCTTTTTTAAACAATTTGGGCATGGGAGACCGTGTCTAAAATGATGCGAGTAATCCCTCACCATTGTAGTGCATTTATGACATGTTGGCCACTTGGTTTGATCTATCGGTTTTCCGACCTGCTTTACAGGTTTTTCATCCTGAGCAACCACAACCTGCTCATCTTTTTGGGCGGTAACTGAGCCTAGTTCATTGCGTACCTGGACAATGCCAGAAAAAACTATAACGTTCATATTCTTGCCATTTAGTGAAACTTGGAACTGGGTCCCGATCACCTTGACCTGACCCATGGGTGTTCGCACCTCAAATTCCCTTGCATCTTTGATGACCTCAAAAGTTGCTGTACCCTCTGCCATGTACACGGCTCGCTTCGAATCTCCCTTGGCAACTATGAGCTCAGTCTTTTGGCCAAGCTCAATGGAAGTTTGATCATAGAGTTTCACTGTGCCCGACTTATCGGCTGGCGTTGTTATGCGATGCTGCTCAATTATCACAGTCCCAAAGATTTTCTCTGCGAGAGATTGTTCCTGTTTCAGCTGATTTAGCAGGCAAAGCCAGTGTTGACGGCACGGGTCTATGAATCCTGCGAAGGACTGGTCCTGTTTCGGCTGATTTAGCAGGCTGATTGCAGCTACAAGCGCAATCAAGCAAGCGGCGGCGAACGGCCAACGTGGAATTCTCACCGAGGCTGTTGGTTTTGCTGCCTCTTCCACACGACCCTGCACGGCGCGAAGGATATTCTTAGAGGGGCTCTCTGAGACTGGAACGGATCCAAAGGCGGTCTTGATTAGGTAGTGAAGGTTCGAGGCCTTGTTCAGGGCCCCAGTGCAGGCTGCACAACCAGCAAGATGCTTCTCAAGTTCAAGACGACCTTCGGCATTCACTTCGCCTACCACATGGTGCTTAATTTCCTCTTTGGCCTGATCACAAGTCATAACTCAACCTCCTTTAACTTTGTTCCGACTAGGTCCTGAATGGTATCATATGCACGGGAGAAGATGCTTTTCACAGTGCCCATAGGTTTGTTCAAGGTCTGGGCAATCTGCTCGTAGGTCATCTGGTTTATATATTTCATCGTGAGGATAATGCGCGGCTCGTCAGGTAAATCCTGAATGGCGGCAAGAACCATATTTATTATCTTTTCCTTGGACGGATTGGTCGCCTTGACGGACTCTGGCTGATTCTTGCTCAACGCTTGGCGCTTCTCATCCCGCCTCCATTCATGGCAACAGTTTCTCGCAATGCCATAAAGCCAACCGGGTAGTTGTGACGGCTCAATAGACCCCTTGATCATCGATCGATATGCCCGAAGCCATGTCTCCTGAATAACGTCCTCTGCGGCCTCCCGATTGCGCAGCCTGCTATACACATAGGCAAACATAGGCTTTTCATACCTCTCAATCAGGTTACAATACGATTCCTCTACTGACTTTTCTACCGGCATCTCAGTTGTCTTTCCCATAGAGTATACCTTTAATCTGTCCCTATAAATAGTATGATAAAAACTGCCAAAATGTTGCATGGACCCCACGGGTAAACCCGTGGTATCATTTGTTACGCCCTTTCGAGGCGACATCCCGTACCAGAGTACCAATTCACCCATGGCTAAAGTCATGGTACTCTTGGTACGGGATAGAACCAATAGGTTTCATTCTTTAACTGTGGTTTTTTCTCTTGGGCGATCTTTTTCAGAAACTTGAGCCTAGGACAGTCTCTGCACCTGACAATGTGCTTGGTCAAAAGCGACAGTGCTGTCGCTTTTGATAACATGCTATCCAAAGTCTTCACATGAAAGCTCAGGAACCGAAGGATCGCTCTCTAATTGCTCGATGGTCCTGCCTGAAAGGGCAGATTTAGGCTCTTTCTCAAGAATATCATAGCCATCCCTAGTCTCGTCATCCTTCTCTTTTAAAAGCAGCCAGCCGATTTTTGTCTTGAATATGACCCATTTCCCCTTGAGTTTTTTTCCATGCAATATGAACTTTAGCTTGCCCTTGGTCAACTGAGCCGTGGCTGATGAGCTCTTGTCCTGCAATTCCCATCTCCCATAATCCCAGACCATCACAGCACCAGCCCCATAATTTCCCTTTGGGATACGACCCTCAAAATCGCCGTATGAAAGGGCATGATCCTCCACCTCTATCGCCATTCGCTTATCCTTTCCTGAAGTGGATGGGCCCTTTGGCACTGCCCAGGACTTTAAAACGCCATCCATCTCAAGCCTAAAATCATAATGCAACCTCGAGGCCTTGTGTTTGTGAACCACAAAGATTGGCGAGTCAAGTGATGAAAATGGTCTACTCTTTTTCAATATGGAATCTCCTTAAAGCTAACTTTACCAGTAAGCAAATGCCTGTGGATCTCGACTGCAACTGGTTGTCGAGCCGATCTGAATGTCCCCTTGATCTCTTGCCTGCCGAGAATAGCTTTTATTTCGTACTGGCAGTCATAAGGAAGCTCTATTTGGTATTCCCTAGATGTCCAAGAGCTG
>SBBU01000254.1 GCA_005239585.1 Planctomycetaceae bacterium | reverse complement strand
TGCCGTTGCAAGAAAAGCTGCCGCATTCGGTCTTGGGTGCATTGCCTATGATCCTTTTGTCAAACCAGAGACATTTAGGGAATTTGAAACAAGGCCTGTCTCTATGGATCAAGTCCTTTCAGAATCTGACTATATCTCATGCCATCTACCCCTGAACTCAGAGACAAGACATTCAATCAATGAAAATGCATTCAACCTCATGAAACCAACAGCAATCTTTATCAACACATCAAGAGGCCATGTAATAGATGAACCAGCCATGATCAAGGCGCTGGAATCAGGAAGGATTGCCGGCGCTGGAATTGATGTTCTCTGGGAGGAACCCATCAAATCGACTCATCCCCTGCTCAAAATGGATAATGTAGTGGTCACTCCCCACACTTCTTTCTACTCCGATATTTCTCTTTTTGAGCTGCGAAAGAAAGCGGCACAGAAAGCGCTCTCATGCCTTGGATTAGCCCCCTTGACAGAAGAAGGTTGTATCAATCCACAAGTTATAAGGAGATAACCATGAAAATAGAGCAAGTAAGACAGGTTTTTTCAACGCCTGCAGACAACCCCCTTGTCCCCAAGCTTCCTATTACGTTTCGGGATGTCGAGATCATGACCATACTTTACACCTCTGATAAAGAACATATAGAGGAGATAGTTCCTGAACCGCTTGAGGTGAAGAGCAATTACGTAATGGTTCATATCTATCACATGAATGATGCTGACTGGTTTGGAAATTATTACGAGTCGGCAGTTCAAGTGGATGTTGCACTCAAGGGAACAAGCCATCGAGGGTCATACTCGCCCTATCTTTATCTCAACCACGACGGCGCCATTGCAACAGGCCGAGAGGTCTATGGTCAACCAAAAAGATATGGAAATCCTTCTATGCAGGTCGTGGATGGTCTTCTAGTGGGCCGAGTGGAGAGAAACGGGATCGACATCATCACTACGACACTCCCGTATAAAAAGCAAAGAGCCGAACCCAAGGAGCTAACTCAACATTTGTCCTTCGTTACGAACATTAATCTAAAGGTTATTCCCAGCGTTGACGGCAGTGATGCCATTCGCCAGCTTACAGCACGAACTCTTGAAAATGTTAACATCCGCGAGTGCTGGAAGGGACCAGCGACTATAGAACTTCGCCCCAACGAACAGGCGCCTGTCTATCGGCTCCCTGTACGCAATGTGCTTGGCGGGTTTTATTGGATAACAGATTTCACAGTCCCATTTGGCAACGTAATATTTGACTATTTGAAGCAGTGATGAAGAACTTTGACCTCGGAAGCACGATCCGTGACATTCGCAGACAGCACAGCCTGACTCTCGATCAGCTTGCGCTGCAGATCAACATGAGTAAAGGCGCCCTCTCAAAGATCGAAACCAACAAGGTATCGCCTCCTGTTGCTACGTTGATCAAGATTGCCTCTGCAATGAACGTCCATATCGGGGCTTTTTTCTCCAAGGGATCTGACGAGTCTAACACAATTTTTGTCCCGCAAAAAAAAAGGAGACAAATCGGGACGCAGAATGTCCCTATGAAGATGCAGGCACTCTGTGTGGACGGTTCATTTCCAAATCGAATGCTCCCTATTTACGTTACCATAAAACGCACGCAAAACCCGCCGCCAAGGACACACCATCCGGGAGAAGAGTTCCTGCACATATTAAGAGGCAAAATGACATATGCTGTGGGACAGGAAGAGTTTAATGTTGGGCCGGGTGACAGTCTTTACTTTAGATCCTCAGTGCCACATGGACCGTTGCGACTCGATTCCTCAAGAGTTGAGCTTCTATCTATATCAGTCGAAAATGGCGCTACTCATAGATGATCAAGTGCTCTTCTGTGCCTAGAATGAGTTTGTTGCCTGTCACAAGCAGATTTCCGAACTGCCTCTTAATCTTATCCTTGTCCTTAAATGTAATAGTGTGAAGGATCCTCCATGAACCATCCGGGCTCTTCCATGGCCCTGCCCTGATTACTTTAATTCCATCATCTATCGTTTTTTGCGCCAGTTCACAAAACGGCACAAGTATATAGTCACCTATGATAGACCCATGGCCGGCAACAACCGTAACTTCCTTTTGTTTCTGCGAGGTTGACCCAACGACCTTGACATCTCTTTCCTCTTCCACCGCCGTTCTTATTGGCATGGTTGTCAAGACAGTACTAGAGGAAAGGTCATGACTATCAAGTTTAATCACATAGGTAATTCTCAAGCCGCTCATGATAAGAAAGTCATACTCTGGGCCCTTTAGAATCCCCTGAAGGTGAGTAATCGAGCGCCATTCATCACCTGCCTCGCCGAGCTTGAAAGGCAAGACTCGCTTTCCTGTCTTGATATCCACAATGACAATCTCGTACTGATCCATAGGCAGAAAGTAGATATGATCCTTGTGAAGCACAGGATAATTTGCAGGACGTGAGTAATCCAGATCCATCTTGTCCAATTTTTTCCAATAGGCATTTAGCCAGATGATTCTACCTGTATACTGGTCCAAAGCTGCAACCGTACCGCTGTTTGTGCAGGCATAGATGACGTCATCTTTTTCCAACAGAAACGTAGCTGAGAGCGGGATATGGTGAACTTTTCTATAGTATGTTTTTATCGGGATAAACTTGTAGCTTAGGGATGTATACCAGAGCAGTTTTAGATCCTTTCCACTGAGCTCAAAGCAGAGCAGATAGCTTGACTGAATCGAGGTCGTGTCAGACCACCCTATCACCCCCGCATAAATCCTGTTCTCCTTGAAAATGAGGGGCAATGAAAAGGAGAACTCACCCTTGGCAAACTCTGCCGTCCTCTTGTCCTTGTTTTTAGCCTTTGTGAGCTCGATTTCTATTGCCTTGTCTGTGGAAAAAACCAGTCCGAGGTCTTTGCTGTTATAGGCCCTTAGCGAATTTAACGGGGCCGGCTTTCTTATCTGGCGTTCGCCGAGTTGATGAGTAACGCTGCCAACCTGTAGTTTCGGTGAATGCATGTTTGCGAATATCATGTTCCCCTGAACCTGACATGTGATAAAAGGTCCGTACTCTGAAAATAGCGGGTAGAAATGATCTCCACTTTTAGGGGGTTTGTATGTAGGCTTCTTGATGTCGCTATTCTGAACTCCAACTTCCCTGACAACTTTTTTGCCTTCTAGATCTATCAGCTGTAGCCTTTCACCATCCTGAATGAGAACGCACTGCTTCCCATCGATTTCAGTTAGCGTTGGCACGACAGGAAATTCCGTCTGAATTGTACCCGTTATCCTTGCTGTATGT
This sequence comes from Planctomycetaceae bacterium, assembly GCA_005239585.1. The sequence continues at coordinate 877 of SBBU01000254.1, read as the reverse complement.
TGATACTGGATATGTGAGACATTTTCCAGGCCTGCTGTCGCCAGCTTGCTTAAAAGTTCAGTAGAGGGTTTCTTTGTATCTTCGCCGGCAATATCAATGCTAACTTTAATGTTCTTTACACTTGCCAGATATTTGGCAAGTGGCTGGCTGGTCCCGTTCATTGTGACATTCTCGTTCATGTACTTTTCATGCTTCTTAAGGTCATCAATCCGCTCTTTCTGCCCTAGCAAGCTGTAACAAAATGCCAATTTTGCAATGGCTGAATGTAAAGATACATCAGGAAATGGATAGCCTAAGAGCCTCTCCAAGTGGAAAATGCCGCGTCTAATGTCACCTCGCCCGATATAATAATTCGCCAGTCTTTCCATAATCTCGTCTGAATCAGAGGCAAAGAAATACTTTTCAAGCAAATTTTCCAGTGCTATGGTATTGGACATTTGAAGTGCCTCACGAAACCTTGGAAATGCCACGATATCAAAAGTTGATCTAAATTCTTCTATAGCCGCACGTGGAAGCCCAGAGAATCTCTTCTTTATGTAATCGTAGAAACCAATGTAGGTCCACGTTTTGGAGTCAGGATCAGGATATAGTCTCCTAAGACAGGGTACTTTCTCTATATCTTCAGTTAGATGTTTGTAATAAAGCATCAGAGTGGACCAGTCCTTCTCATTTATATAAAAATCAATCTCCCTCAGGACGTATTCCTCCACTATCTCCAGATTATCTGGCGTTTCCTGCGTCTCTTGGTAACCAGTCCCCGAACTTTGACCGATGAAGGCAAAAAACAGACAAAATATCCCAGCAACTCTCATTTCATATCCCTTGAATAGCTCATAACTTATACGAACAGCCACAACTCGACGTTAGAGTTCTGATC
>SBBU01000214.1 GCA_005239585.1 Planctomycetaceae bacterium | reverse complement strand
TGTTAATAGTTAAAACTCTTAATAATCACACAGAACTCTTAAAGAACATACAAAAGGATTCAAAGGTGCAAATAAGACTATTAAATGAAATTCTACGTACATTAAAGACACAATCCAACGGTAGATGGAACAACAAGAACTTAGGCGGGAATGGCCATAAAAAGAATAATTAACTAACCACGTCAATAGTAGCATGTCATCATGACTATAAAACTTGCAATTAATGGTGCACTTGGAAAAATGGGTCGTGCCGTTGCTTCTATTGCTCTTGCGGACAAACAATTCAGGATTGCCTGCGCAATGGAGGTGAAAAACCACCCAGATATAGGAAAGGATTACGGCTCCTTGCTAAATGGTACCAAGTCAAGTATTAAAATATCTCCTGTGTTAAAAAAAGTAGATGTAATGATCGATTTCTCTTCAGCCTCAGCCTCAATGGAGCGACTAGATGAATGCAGAAACCTACGTGTGGGTGCTGTAATAGGCACAACTGGCTTTTCAAAAGGAGAAAAAGAAAAAATTAATCAAACCTCCCACCACATTCCAATCCTACTCTCTTCCAACATGAGCTACACCGTAAGCTATCTTACAGCAATGCTTGCAGAAACAGCCAAGGCGTTAGGAGACTCGTTTAGTGTAGAATTAGTTGAGATTCATCATAGACACAAAAAAGACGCCCCAAGCGGGACTGCACTAATGCTTGCCTCTTCGATCGCTTCAGCTCGTAACATAAAAACAGAAAATATAAAGATTCATTCGGTCAGACTCGGCGATTATGTGGGTGAACATCGTGTAATATTTGCCACAGATGGAGAATCAGTTGAGATAACACACCGGGCTAGATCAAGAGAAATATTCGCAAAAGGAGCCCTAGTTGCGAGTCAATTTATTGCAAATGCAAAACCCGGCCTCTATTCAATGATAGATGTGGTAAAATCCACAAGATAACAAGTAATGGCAAGGTTTAAATATCCAAATTCAAAATTCTAAACTCATGCTCCGTAAAAATTCATGAACTCTTGTCTTGAATTTCTGATTCAACTGTCTGTCCACTTGGGAGGTCTTTTCTCAATAAAGGCGTTCACACCTTCAACAGGGTCTTTGAATTTCATCAAAGTCTTTAAATAAATCTTTTCCGACCATGAAAGCCAGCGCTTTATCTCAGCTAGTCTCGATCCATAAATTGCGCGCTTGGCAGATTTGATTGCGGGTAAACTGCGTGAGGCAAGCATATTAATAAATTGATTGACCTTCTTTTCTATATCTTTTCCTTCAACTTGATTCACCAAACCAAGATTCTTTGCCTCTTTAGCGCTTAATCTCTTGCCCGTAAAGACAAGTTCATTTGTGTGTCTGAACCCAGTTAAGGTAGGCAACAAGACAGAGGCAAAAGGCGGATAAGCCGCAAGGGTGATCTCGGGGCATCCAAATATTGCCTTCTTGTCAGCTATACACAAGTCAGTTGCAATCATAAGCTCCAATCCTCCGCCAAAGGCATACCCTTTTACGACGCTTACTGTCAGAAACTCAAGGCTCATTATCTCTATAAGCATCTTATGAAAGGCCCGTAACGTCTGCGGTATCTTATCTGGTAAGTGTTCTCTTATATCAACACCTGCTGAAAAGACGCTGCCCTTACCTTGTATTACTAGGACCTTTGGTTTTCCCTTTAACACTTGCTTAATGCCTTTCCTCAACTCCTCAATCAATTTGTGGTTTATAATGTTCAAATAACCATTTTCAAATGTAATTTTTGCGATCCTATTTGGTGTTAAAATCACGTCAACTGGCATGTAGACTATCTTACGTGGAGCTTTTCTTGAAATCCATAAAATTCACTGTTATCATGGTTCTTGTGAAGGGGACTTTTGATAAGAGAATCAGGAATATACTCATAAAATACGGTCTAGTCACAGAAGAGCAAGCAGATGAGATTATAGACCTTGTCGACAAGGATGGCGGGAGAGGATTCCAGGAAATAATCGTTGAAGACAAGAAATATATAACAGAAGGTGATTACTTGAGCGCCATTGCCCTCGAGGCAAGAGTTCCTCCTGTAGATATTGAAAAGATTGAATGCGATGAGGAGGCCCTAGGATTCATAACCCGAGAATTAGCTGAATATTACTGCGTGCTACCCCTTACAAAAATAGGTCACCTGTTAACAATAGCCACAAGCAACCCATTCGATCTTTTAAAGCTCGACGAGATATCTGTTGTAACAAACTGTGAGATCAGACCAGTAGTAACGAATGAGAAGGGTCTCAGAAGAGCGATTCAGCATGCTTATAACCCTCAAGAAGCCAAGATGGAGGAGATTATGAGCAAGGCTGCAACTGGAAGGGAAGAGATAGAGGTCAAGGAAGTATCTACTCAAGAAGAAGAGGTAGACCTTTCAGATGCCGTAAGTGATTCAAACAAAGAAGCTCCGGTAATAAAGCTTGTAAACATGGTAATTATTCAAGCGATGAAAGAAAAAGCCAGCGACATACACATCGAAGCATATGAAAAGGCCTCGCGAGTAAGATACAGGGTTGATGGCGCACTACGAGATTCCATAACCCCTCCGATTAGCATGCATCCTGCAATTGTATCAAGAGTCAAGGTCCTCTCTGGAATGAACATTGCTGAAAAACGTATCCCGCAGGACGGCAAAATGCAGGTAAGATATGAGGGGAGGCAAGTCGACATCCGCGCTTCTGTTCTACCAACCATCCACGGTGAAAAAGTTGTGCTCAGAATTTTAGACAGTTCTAACCTAAACATGGGTATAAATGAACTCGGTTTTGAGGCTGAGGCAACCGAGGCATTCAAGAGGGCAATCGGGGCTTCATATGGAATGCTCCTTGTCACAGGACCAACTGGAAGCGGAAAGAGCACCACACTTTATGCAGCTCTAAAAGAACTTATGAATCCAGAGGAAAATATTGTAACAGTTGAGGACCCGGTCGAGTACCAACTTGAGGGCATCAACCAAGTGCCAGTAAACGTAAAGAGAGGACTAACCTTCGCAGGCGCCCTGAGGTCCATTCTTAGACAAGATCCTGATATAGTAATGATTGGTGAGATTCGAGACCACGAGACTGCCGATATAGCTGTCAAGGCAGCTATTACAGGCCACCTTGTCCTTTCCACACTCCACACAAACGACGCAGCTTCAAGCATAACAAGGCTGGTAGACATGGGCGTAGATTCATTCATGGTTGCCTCTTCTGTTATACTTGTAGCCGCACAGCGTCTTTGCAGAAAACTCTGCAATAGATGCAAACAGCCACTTGATACATTGCCGGACAAGAATCATCTCCTGAAGATTGGATTCGAACCTGAACAATTAGAAAATCTTATTCTACACCAACCAGTAGGATGTCCTGCTTGCAACAACGGTTACAAAGGCAGATTTGCTATACTTGAAGTTTTAGAGGTAGATGAAATAATCAGGCGTATGATCATTGAGAAAAAATCGTCAGTAGATATGAAAGCACATGCTCTGAAAAAAGGCATGACATCTCTTAGAAAATGTGCTATAGTTAATGCTATGAGAGGTAAGACATCACTCGAGGAAGTACTCAATATGACAATGGGCGATGAACTATAATAAATATTTTCTTGTGCAATTGTCGGACAATCAGACACTTACCTTCGTTTTTTTAATTTGAAGCTATGCCAATTTACACATATGTAGCAACATTCGGGGGCAAGTCAATATCGGGCACTCTAAGGGCCTCCGACGATAGTTCTGCGGCAAATGATCTTAAGAGAAGAAATTATGTAATAAAAAAGCTAAAACAGAAGAAAACAGGTGGTTTTTTTGCACCCAAACCAAAATCAAAGGGCAAGGATGTCGCTGCATTAACAAGACAGCTTGCAACAATGATCAATGCAGGTCTTACACTTTTAGAGTCCCTCGAGACTCTTTACGAACAAGCTTCTGATCCGGGAACCAAAGAAATGATTGATCAACTAATAGAAAAAATCAGAGGCGGTTCAGAACTCTCTGTTGCGATGGCAATGTATCCCAAGGTGTTTAGCAAGATCTATGTAAACATGGTTAAAGCAGCAGAGGCATCAGGTCAACTTGATAAAATTCTTCTTAAACTTGCAGATTATCTTGAAGGGACTGAAGAACTCAAGCGCGAGGTAAAAGGAGCTCTCATATATCCTGTAATGTCTTTAGGGTTAATTTTATCAGTTGCAGGCTTTCTGGTTATAGCAATACTACCTAAATTCCAGGCAATGTTTGATGACATGAAACTCCCGCTCCCTATATACACACAAATTCTTATGCAGGTAAGTCAGACTTTACGTGAGAAGGCCATACTAGTTTTAGCAGTTTTTGCCGTCTTGTTTATTCTGTTCAATATAGCCATTAGAACCAAGAAAGGAGAGTACTATTGGCACTGGTTTTTATTAAGGGTACCTATACTGGGAACCCTCTTAAGAAAGGTGGTTGTTGCGAGGTTTTGCCGCACATTCTCAACCATGCTTGAATCGGGCGTCAATATGGTCGCAGCCTTGGAAATTTCAGCCGGCACCTCCGGAAATCGCCTTGTAGAACAAGCTGCTATCAAGGCGCGCGATGCTGTAACTAAAGGAAAGACTCTTTATGAGCCTTTTTCTGAAGCCAAGGTCTTTCCACCAATTGTTGTTAAAATGATAGGTGTTGGTGAAAAAACAGGTGCAATTGAGACTCTTCTTGAGAAAATCGCTACATTTTTCGAAAACGAGGTTCGTGCAGCTGTAAAAGGCCTGACGTCCACTCTTGAACCAATACTTATCGCAACATTAGGACTTGTAGTCGGAGGCATAGTTCTGGCCGTCTTTGCCCCAATTATGGAGCTTCAACAGAAATTATCTAAATAACGTTTCAAGTGCCGTATTTCATAAATTCGTCCCGCACCTTTGCGGAACAGTTAGCTCAGAAATTGAGATACAGCTTCTACTCAGCGAAGATGCAGGACAAATGCCCTCTCGGCACCGTTTTGTTGTGTGAAGCGGCATCTTTTACAGGCTTGAGAAAAATTGCGCCGAGAGGGAGTTCCTTGTGACCGCGCACCTATGCGGAATATCTATTGTAATAAAGCATAGTGTAACTCGTTTACCGTAAATGTGAGGGGTCACAAGGGACTTGCGAAATACGGAACAGGTCCCAAACTATCTTAATAAAATTGTCATATTCTGTATGAATTAAGATGAGAGAAGACGGTATACCTGATAGAAGGTTTCACCACCTAATACCAGTACGGGCACTCATAATTGCCCTGGCTGGAGCTGCGCTACTAGTAGTTGAATCAAAAGCTACTGTCACATTTGCAATCATTTGCTTCGCGTTCCTGTCAAACATTCTGCAACTAGCCTTTTTGCAAAGATCTTTCATGCAAATTATAGCGTTAGCAGGAATGATCTTAGACGTTCTTATTGTAGCAACCCTGGTTTACTTTACCGGCATAGATAGGTTGTTCTTTTTGTTGAATTTCTTGATAGTTATAGCAGCAGCTCTTACTGTAGGGCCAAGATTTTCCATTTTCTGCGCATCATTGGCTACTGTGTTGCTATCTGGAATATCAATATTGTATCATCTTGCTGCTAAGGAAATGATTCAGCTCCCTCTTATCGAACCAGAGGTGCTAACAAACTATCAGGTAAAACTTTATTTCATGCTCACTTACCTTGGAATGTTTGCATCAAGTCTGCACTTAGTAGCATTCCTGTCTGGAAGGCTTTATTCAGAGCTTCAACGAATAAGAATTGTCAGCAAGGAAATGCTGGAGACTATAGACTCGGGTGTAATGGCTGCTGATAAGTATGGAAACATTTCCTTTACAAACAAAAAGGCAAGCCAAATACTTGGTCAGAATGGCATTACCC
>SBBU01000223.1 GCA_005239585.1 Planctomycetaceae bacterium | reverse complement strand
GCTGGATTTTCCAGACCAGGGGCCACTCGGACACCTTACTCGATACTGCTTTTGCAATTATGTTTCTTAAGAAGCACTTTTTTGTCAAGTGGCCTTCTGAAAAGTAAACCCGCACCTCGCCCTTCCAGACGGGGCTTTTTGTGGTGCGGGGTAATCACAGCAAAGCTGACTGACCTGAGCAGATAAACTTGAGGAAACCAAGACTGATTCATGGGGAGCAGATTAGATAGCTACTTGCTGCCTGAAATCTTCTTAATAATGGACTGCTCCTCCAAGAAAAAAACATCTTTTGATGCGCCCAACGCAAGTAAAGCAAGACACGTGTCTCGGACTCGCGCCAGGTCGCGACGATATTCCAGCTGATAGAGTGGAATCTTGTCGAGGAATTCATCACCTATCTGAAAACTTCCATCCCCCTTTTGCAGCTTCAAGAGTCTTTCAGTAAGTTTGGTATATGTAGTTTTTCCCTCACCAAGGGCAAGAGCCAAAGCCCCATGAAAATAGCCAAGTGGAGCAGTTGCATGAAATGGAAGACCCCCTTTTTGGTTTGGCTCACCATTATAATCAAAAAATGGCTCGCCCTCAAATTGTTTTGCAAGAAACTTCAGACCTGCCTTGACTTGGTCAGATCCTTCTCCAATTAACATCAACGCACCAATGGCACTACCACTGCGAGCAACGTTTGGTGATCTTTCATAGTCCTTTGTCACACGTCCTCCTTCACCAGCGCTGCCATATTTAAAGCCGCGTGTCTCTTTATCAAAGAGCGCCTTCAATCCGTCCCTTCCCTTTTCAAAGACCTTATCTGGGACATCAACACCAAGCTCCTTCGCAAGGGCAATCGCATAGAGCGCTGTCGCGGTAAAAACAGTATTCTGAGTATTATCTTTAGAGTAGTTCCAGCCACCAACATCTTTTTGCAAAGGAACAATCTTCCCAACATACTCTTTCAATTTTGCAAGCAGTTTTTCATCTTTTGTCTTTGCACAAACCTTGGCTAGACCAACCGTGTAATAGACAAGCGCAAATGTATCTGTGCCGCCATGACCCATCTCTTTCGGACTAAATGCTGCTTGACTGATAAATTTGGCAGCTCTATCTGCTGTATCCTTGAACTTTGAACCCTTCTCTTGGGCATGAAGAACAAAGAGCATAGTGCACAGTGAATCAACCCAAGTTGCGCCAAGTTTGCTCCCTGATCCTCCCTTGCTGTCACGCGCAGGACCAAAGCTGCCATCTTTATTTTGCTGCTTTGCAAGCCACTCTAGACCTTTTTCCAAGCCCTGATCAATTTCTTGACCCTTCGCGTGTTCACACACCTTTATTGAGGAGACGTGAACCAAAAAAGAAGCAACTAAACACAGACTAGGCATCTTTGCCCGCATCTTACACCATTAAAAAATAACCCGAGGCTGTTTGCCAATAATGAATCATAAAAGCAGAGCCTACTAATACTGACAAGTCACGGAATTTTCAAATAGATACGGTCATTGGTTTACCCTATCCCTATGTGCAAGCTTGAGAAAAACAGCGAACGTTCGCCGTTTTTTTTCTCCCAGTATATGGCACTTTACTCCTCCCACACGCTAAACGCAAAACCCCGTACCTGTCAGCTACTAATATCAATATAAAATGCCTTTATAAAACATATTTAGCATCGTCATCTAGGAGGTCGGTTTTTACAACCATTCAAGAAACAGTTCTTGCATACATCACAGCTTTTATGCCATGGTTCCTTTGCGTATTTACAGCCACAATCCTCTTTAGGCTGCTCAGTCTTGGCCGTAAGCCCATCCAAGATTTTTTTGCACCGTTCCTTAGCTTCGGCACTCTCTGCGTTCTTCAAGTGCACTTGCACTTTAGACCCCACAAATTCCTTATCTTTCTTTCCCAACTCGATTAGTTTCTTGGTCGCTTTCTCGCGTTCATCAAGGTCATAGTCATCTAACTTCTTTAAAAGCTCCTTTACCTCGTTATCCATTTCATTTTGCTCAACAAACTGAAATGGTTTTTCAGTCTTCTTACATGTAACAACGTGATAAACATACTCAGGCCCATGGGTGTGGTCCCGGTTGTTTGTACAAAGTTCACTTTTCTCTCGGGTTTTATTCCAATGAACCAGTACTTTGCCTTCCTCTTCCAGTATCTTGATTATTTTAACTTTTACGACTGGAGGCGGTTCTTTACAGTTACCACCAGGGCACGATACAGCTACTATTACCACCATTTCTTTGTTGAAATCTATTTTCTGAGCTCGTTTGCGGTCAGAATCATTTATCATGTAAGCGTGCTGAAGCATTGGTTCCAGATCCTTTTCACTCTTTATAACCAAGCACTCCTTAATGACCTCTTTAGCACTTTCTGGAAGCCTTGGATTTTTCCCATTAAAGATATCTACGAAGCTGATATCCTTGGTTTTGTCTTGCGGCTTTTGTAGAGTCTTTCCCTGCTCCACCAGAATCGTATCGCCAGCCTTTAAGGTTACAGAGTTTGATGGGGTGGTAGGACTTGTAACCTGAACTGTCCCGCAGAAAACTGCGATTATGGTTATTAGTGAATTCATATTTTCTCCTCCTTTATTATCAATTGAAACCTCTAATACACCGACACCATCGTCATCGATATTAACAACCTCCACATTTGCGGTATCTGTAAGAATAGTTAGCCGTTCTTTACGCGTTTTAATAAAGACTTTACCCTTGATCAATCTATAATTGCTTTCGCCTATCCTATGCACGGTGCTACCCTCAGTTGCCTTGATGTAGCCACCATTTAAAAGGGTTACTTCAAACGATTTGTTTGCTGGAGTTACAATGAAATAGATACAAATGGCTACAAGTATCACAGCTGCCGCAGAAAACACGCGTAATAGAATCCGCTTTGGTTTATGTGATTGGATTGTAGATACATCAATGTGCTTTATTTTTTCATCGAACCATGAAACAAAGCGTCTTGCTTTTCCAAGTTCAACTGAGCACTGTGGGCATTTAGATATGTGTTCATTGATTTCTTGCCGCACTAGCTTCTCACAACCTCCAGCCGCGAAGAGTTCGATCTGGTTATTTATCTCCTCACACCTCATGGAGTAAACTCCTTAATTTTTTATAAGCGCGTGCGGCTATACTCATAACAGTACCAATTGGTTTATTCATGGCCTTTGCAATCTCGTTAAAGGTCATCCCCTTTTGGTGCTTCATCAACAATATTTCACGAGCATCCTGAGAGATCTTTAACAGGGCTTTCTTTAATGACACGCTCTCATCGAGTTTTTCCAAATCATTAACGGAGACGACAGATTGTTCATCAAGACTAGACCCTGGGTGGAATCGGCGTCTCTCTCTGAACCATTCTTTACAGCAGTTTCGTGCAATACCGATTAGCCACGCAGAGGGATTCGATGGCTTGGTCTCTTTCAGTGTACGCAATGCCTTAAGGTAAACCTCCTGCATAACGTCTTCAGCAACGGTTTTGTCAACAACTTGCCTCAACACATACCCGTAAAGAGAGTCTTTATGCCTTGTCACAAGCTCCTCAAATGCCTCCTTTTGGCCATTCACAAAACGCATCACGATATCATTGTCAGGATCATGACCCAACTTTCTTTTCTCGTCTAGTCCCATATATAAGTGACAGTAATGTCAATTTTCATGCATTGCCATCAAACATTTTATATACTTTCTACGTAGGAATCTTGTAAGTTATGAGACTGCTTTTGTTTCTAACATCCTTCGTACTCCTTTATCCTGCAAAGGGTGAATCAACCCTTCGACCACCCTATGGCAAGCCACAGGGTATGCTCAGGGTTGATCCTGAGCGGCGCCATTTACCTTGCCCTAGGGGGCAAGATTTGGGTGCCGTCGAAGGATCAAACACATATTTGCAGGAAAACAAGGAGCATTCAAAGACATGTCCAGAGTCATGCAAATTGTGTGATCAAGTCATTGAGAAAGCGCTAAAATATCTCGTGTCTCAGCAACAAGATAATGGTGGATGGACTATAAAAAAGTTCAAGGGTGGCAGTGGTTGGGATCCGAATCTCGCTGTAACGTCCTTCAGCGGCCTGGCACTTTTGGCAAGCGGATCAACACATAAAGAAGGCCCTTTTCAGAAAGAACTTGGAAAGACACGAGATGCTGTCATAAAAGGGACAAAAGGAATCCTAGCTTCAGTAAGAAAATCCTTCGTGGGAGATAAAATGGTACTCACCAAGAGAGGACATCGTCATACGCTCCCATATGCCATTATGTTTCTAGCACACATCTACCAGATTGAAAAAACTGATGAACTTAAAGAGCTCTTGACCAATGCAGCAAATATCATGAGGCAGCAGCAGGGAGATGAAGGCGGCTATTCTTACACAGGCGCTGGAGGGACAATGACTTTTATGGCTAACAACTATTGCGTAGCAACGCTAATGTTAAATGATCTCGGTATTCCAACTGACCCAAAGTGCATAGAGCTTTTCGCCAAGTTTTACTCAACTGGCCATACGCAAGGGAAAGATGGCGCTTTTGGATATTTCGGGTCAGGCGGAGGCGAGGCATCAAGATGTGCAGGAAGAACAGCCGATGCCCTCCTTGCTATGAAGCTCCTGGGACTCTCAGGTTCAGAGCCGTTTCAAAAGGCAAAGGAATTTGTCGAGAAGCACGTGAAAGACATCGACTTGGGACATCACGGCGCCGCATATCCACTACTCTTTGGAGGTATTGGATGTTTTTCAGTAGGTGACGATAAACTGGCAAGCAGTTTCAACAAACACTTCCGTGACACACTTGTAAAGGCACAACAAGAAGATGGAAGCATCTACTTCAAGGCCCGTGACAAGACATATTGGCCGATGGACGACGATTGTGGAGGCTCTATGTACACATCTTCGCTATACACTGTCACCCTACAACTTTATAAAAAGCACCTGATCTTTGACAAAATCAAACCACTTGAAGCAAAGAAATAGCTTGATAAAAAAGTCTAATCGTTCTAGGAGAAAGCGTATGTTCACAAGAAGAGAATTCATTGCAGGTTCTGCCGGTATAGCTGCCAGCTCTATACTGGCGGGCTGCCCTACGTCTAAACGTAATTCAAAGGTAACCTCGCAAGACTCTACAATACCGGCTGTGATTTCAACCTGGGATTCTGGCAAAAAGGCAAACGAGATCGCTGCAAAGATACTGCTCGACGGAGGAAGCTCACTAGACGCGGTAGAGAAAGGTGTCAATGATGCCGAGCTTGACCCGGCAGAAAACAGCGTAGGGTATGGAGGTCTTCCAAACGAGGAAGGCCAAGTGGAATGTGACGCCGTAATTATGCACGGACCGACACACTCTGCCGGCTCGGTAGCAGCCCTGAAAAATATTGCCACAACCATTTCAGTAGCCCGCAAGGTCATGGAAAAGACAAAACATACCCTCATCGTAGGAGAGGGAGCGCTTGAATTTGCACGCAAGATGAAATTCAAGGAACAAAATCTTCTAACGGAGGCATCCAAAAAACGCTGGGAGGATTGGAAGAAAGACCCCAAGCGCAAACACTTTTGGAATCATGACACGGTAGGAATGGTCGCAATCGATGCAAAGGGAGATATCACCGCAGGGTGCTCTACAAGCGGGCTATCGTTCAAGATCTCGGGCCGTGTAGGCGATTCACCCATCATCGGTTCTGGTGCATATTGTGATAACGATATAGGGGGCGCTGCAGCAACTGGGAATGGGGATACTATGATGCGCTTCTGCCCAAGCTTTTTGGTAGTCGAGCTGATGCGTCAGGGTTTATCTCCACAAGAGGCCTGTGAGGAGGCATTGCGAAGAATGCTTCAGAGAAAGGTAGAGGTCAATGCAGCATTAATAGCGCTGAACAAAAAAGGAGAATTCGGCGGGGCCAAGATCGGAACATGGAACCTCGAGTACGCAGTTTGGAACAAGCACGTCAACGAACTGCGACACGCTAAAAAATCTGTCAGTCCTAGGAAATAGTCGGAACGATCAAGGACCCAGCAAGTTTGAGAGTTTCTAGGATGTGATCGGAGAGAGATGCAGTCCTGCCAAGACGACATTTATCAAGCCTAAAAAATCGCCGAACGTTCGGCGATTTTTTGCCTAACCTTGAATACGCGGTATGGAATAAAAAACTCAGCGAGCATTGTACTGTTAAAAACTCGGTGGCCACGCCAAAGAAGTAAGACTTTATTTTTTTGGTTTAGTGTCGGTGTAAATGTAGACAGGTTTCTCAACAGGTTTTGTTGCTTTTTGCAAGAAAAGTATAGCAAAACATGTATCAGTAATTAGGTTATCACCCAGCCAAATCTTGCCGCAGCTCCAACTGCCATCCTTCTCCTGCTTGGAGAGAAGAAACTCCGCACCTTCTTTATACCACGATTTCTGTCCTACTGTGTCTGTGCCGTAGAGCCCGCACGCACGCTCAAAGGCATAAAGGTAGTAATAATGCCACGCCTTTGAGTCATGGTCCCTCATTTTATCAGCATTTGGATTTTCCTTGAATGTGTAAAAATTAACCATCCACGTAAATCCGCCCAACACAAAGCGATCATTTCTAATGTCTTCCCCCAAGATCTGTTTATAAATGACAAGAGAACCCACTGCCCCAGCCGTCATGCTCCCATAGCTTACCTCGCCATCACCCTTGTAGTTCCATCCATTATCTTTTCTTATAGTAGATTCCCACCATTTTTTGGCTTTCTTGATCACTTCATCCGGAAGAACTATTCCAGCCTCATAACAGGCCCTGATTCCCAGCGCTGCATATTGGCTGTTTGAATTATCACCAGTGGGTGGGCCTTTCTGGCGCTTGGGAACATCTATCCGCTTTACCGGCTCAAGCTGTGTATTGGATTGGCCATTGGATTTATCCTTCTTATCTTTGTCTTTGTTGGAGACCGGTGTCTCTATTACCTTTTCTTTGTTCTGTGGTGTCTCTAATTCCTCGTTAACAGGGACAGCCTCACCATAACTCCATTGACCATTAGCACATTGATTATCTGCAAGAAACTGGGCGCATTGTGCGATCTTGCCCTGATACTTCTTTTTATCTATTTTATTCAGACAAAGGGCCTGAATTGCGACCGTATAAGTCCTTTTAAGCTCTGCATCAAGGACCTTTTTCAGCAGTGGCTGGACAACCTCATGCTCTACTGGGTAACCTGCATGCAACAGCGTCCATAAAACAAGCACATTCAGATCGTTATCATGATGCATCTTGCCAAGACTAGCAATCTTGCTCTCAAGATATTCACCCCCCTTGTCTATAGCCTTGTTAATTTTTTCCTGCATCTCCTTAGTTATGCCCGGTGGCAGCTTGGGCTGATTCTTGTCCTGATGATTGGCACCTATAAAGAGAAAGAGTATGATCACGGTCTGTAAAATGGATTTCATGAAAGTATTTGACATTATAGAGCCGAAGATTTCAAGCATTTCAGTTGCCATTCAGAGAAGAAAGTTTTCTCTCCACCTCAGAAATCTGCTCTTGTGTAGCGGCGTACTCCCTTGCCTTTTTTAGATAGTCAATTGCCTTGCTCTTAGAAATCGATTCATTTTTTATCCCCAGTTTGAAATAACAGTTATACAACTTTATTCTCGTCTCGTACCGCAATTCATCTGCAGCAATTGTCTCCAATCTGTTCAACAAGACTGCAGATTCTTCATATTTTTCTCTGTTATAAAGTTTATTGGCATATTTGTGAAGAAACGAGATGCTGTATGGCTCACGTGTCAATTCAAGTTCAACTTCCTTCATAAACTTTTCGTAGGTCCTGTAAAACTCAAGGCCATTTTCGCAGGATATTACAATATCACTATTTTGAACTAGAATATTTCCAGCGCGGTTCTTAACTTCCACCCCTGGATTCAGCGTGTATGACTTTATCTGTCTCCACGCACCAATGAAAGCAGTGCCATCCGGTTTTACCCATGGTCCGCACTTGAGAACCCATACTAGCTCACGCTCTTTATCAATACTTGGGATTAGGGCAATATCCTTCTCGATCAAACCATGACCAGCAAATTTTGTAAATGAGCCATTTGCCCAGGTTGCAGTCTCGATAAGGGGTTCTGCTACTACCTGACTAGCCGCTGGGTCTACCTTGTCCATTTTTACAACCAATGTCTTTCTGGCTCCACTCAAGAGGATAAAATCATCAAAAGCCCCATGCACGATACCCTGCAGGTGAGATATGTAACTCCAATCATCACCCTTTGATTTTATATTGAATGAAACCACTTTTTTCCCTGTTGATGTATCTACGATAACAATCTCTTCGCTATCCATAGGTAGAAAATAGAGACGATCGTTGTTTATAACTGGATAGTTAGGCGACCTAGAGAAAATCTTGACGGGCATCCCTTTTACAAAAAGTGAGGGAGATTGCCCGTACACATGCAGCCAGATGATTCTACCGGTATAGGGTTCGAGGGCTGCGACTGTACCAGTATTTGTGCATGCATAGATAACTCCATCATGCTCGACAATGAAATTAGGGTTCAGAGAGACCTCATTTATCGAATTTGGAACAGTTCTTGAACTTAATTCAGTGTACCAGACAAGCTGCAAGTTATTGTTTACTTTCTCGAAACAAACGACATAGCTTGTTTGACCGCAGACTGAACCGTCCCATTGCACCAGACCCGCAATAATCCTATTTCCCTTTATAACTACAGGGAGTGAGAATGAGAAATCACCATTTACAAACTTGGCTGCACCCGCACCTTTGGCAAGCTCGTTCTTTATTACATCGTCTGTGGAAAAGAGTAGCTTGGAATTCAATGGATTATAAACCCTGAGTGAGTTAAGTGGGGCTGGATTTCTTCTCAGTATACCTAGTTTCTCCTGGAAATTTATCGTCCCCTGCATCAAGTCTTTTTTATGCAAGTTAACCAAAATCATGCCGTTCAACATCTGAACGGTGATGAATGGTCCGTGCTTGGAAAAATATTTACTTCCACCAGGTCTTGTTAACTCCTGAGGCAAACCCATAACCTGTTTAAGCTTGCCTGAATTGCAATCATAGATGCGTGTCTCTTGGCCATCATTAACTATTATTACTTGTTTACCATCTATTTCAGCCGTTACAGGGATAACTGGAAACTCAGGGGTTTGTGACCCTGTTATTTCCGCACAATGCCTGAAGTGAACGGTGTAATCATACAGGTCAGGCCTAGGAGATAAATTAGTGTAAAGATATCTATCTTGAGGGTCTTCGATAGAAGGTATCTTTCTCTCAGGTAGAGGTCTAGTGCGAACAGTAGCCACAAGATAGTCGAGATAATTCTTCAGAGTAAGAGTCCTGTTACCAAGGGATACCATTTCACCAAGAAAAGGGTTGTTAAGATAAAGATCTTTTATGAGATCATTCCTTTCAATGGCAGAGTAACAAAAGGCAAGCTGGGCCATTGCTCTTGTCCTCCTGGACTTTAGTTCTCTCTCGTTGCTGTAGGGATACCGCAACATGTTTCTCAAGTGATATATAGCCTTTTTAAAATCGCCTTGCTCCATGTATTGACCTGCCAGAAGATCCATGAGATTATCAGCGTTGGTACAGAAGAAATAATCCTCAATTATTTTTTCCATCTGGTCAAGATCGTGCCTTGCTTTTTTCAATGTATTCTTTGTTATCTTGCCCACAAATTTATTCCTATACGCATTGATTGCGTTGTCAGGCAGGCTGGAAAAGACCCGAATTATATATTCTGGCAGGCTGAGATATGACTTGGTGGTTTCCGGGTCAAAATATAATTTGTTGCGAAGCTTAACGTAGTTGGGATCCTCAATCAAAGACTTGTAATAATCCACAAGGCTGATCCAGTCTTTCTGTTCTATAAACTCTTTCACATCTCTGATTATGAAACTCGGCCCTAATTCGATGTTGTTAGGCTCTTCCTGCTGAGGCAGTTGTGGTGCAAAATCCAACACCACCAGAACAGAAAACAAAAAGTACATGTATTTCATTTTTACCCCCAAAAAACTCCTCTATATTTTATACGAATAACTAAACTTTTGTGTGAGTAAACCGTATAATATATAACCGATGATGAAGCACCTGAAACCGTGGTCAGTCATGACTCTAATATTCATCCTAGGAGCAATGCAGGCCAAGGACAAGCAAGAGAAGGTCAATGAAGAACAAATCAGACAGCTCATAAAAGACCTTGATCACGACGACCCTGAAAGACGTGACAAGGCAACAGATGAGCTTACTAAGATCGGCAAACCTGTGCTTGAGGCACTAAAGAAACTGCTTGAAAAGCCTTCGAGCATAGAGGTAAAGGAACGTGCAGAGAGGATTGTAAAGGAAATCGAGAGGCAAATTCGCAGGTCAAAATTCAAAGGTGGCGAGATCGTCTGCGGCCTTCAAGCAACGCTTCTATCTGACAAAGATACATTTGTAAAAGGTGAGAAAATCTCATTTGAGCTAGAGATTAAAAACGTGGATAAGAAAAAACGCGAGTTTGTACCGATTAAATCTTTAGATAACGAGTACCCTGGCTCATCTAGCGCTTTAACATCTTCGCATGGAAAAATCTTGCTAAAACAGATCTCTGGAGAAAAGACAAAATTGACTAAGAGTATGGTAGGCTGTGGAACAGGACCAGACAAAAACCCTGTCGAGCTTAAACCAGAAGAAATTATTACGCGAGAACTTTTGGTAACAGAAAATCTTCCAGAGGGTGAATACGAGATCCAAGTAATTTACTATGCCAAGTCAAAGGAGTTATTAAAGGATGCCTCAAATGACCTCAAAAGCAATGCCATTCGATTCAATCTAGTCGAGAAAGACAAATCAGAAAAGTGACACTCTAGTACGCTGATAATTTACGGGCACAGTCAATGACGTCTTGCACCTTTGGGAGATAAAAATCCTCAAGCGGCGGTGACTGTGGGACTGGTGTGTCGGGTGCAGTGATTCTAACCGGAGGGCCGTCCAAATACTCAAAACAATTCTCGCAGATGGTGGCAACAATCTCGCCGCCGATTCCACCTGTCATGTTATCTTCATGAACTATCATGACCTTGCTTGTCTTCTTTACACTCTCTATCACAGTCTCCCTATCAAGCGGATATATTGTGCGTAGATCTATTACTTCAACTGACATTTCCTTCTCAAGTGTCTCCATTGCCTCAAGGACTCTGTGCAACATTGCGCCATAGGTTACCAGGGTAATGTCAGTTCCTTCACGGACTATATTTGCCTTGCCAAGAGGAACTGTGTAATCGTTATCAGGCACATCACCTTTGATACGTCTATAAAGATTCTTATGCTCTAAGAAAATTACGGGATCGTCATCCCGCACCGCTGACTTTATCAGCCCCTTTGCATCGTAGGGTGTAGCAGGAAACACGACCTTCAGGCCGGGCGTATGTGAGAACCACATCTCAGGTACTTGTGAATGGAATGGACCTGTCCTGTTTCCTGCCCCGCACGGGCCGCGAATGACAAGCGGGACACCGGCTCCCCATCTATATCGGGACTTGGCCGTGTAGTTAACAATCTGGTTAAAGCCGCAGGCAATAAAATCAATAAACTGAATCTCAACAACCGGGCGCATCCCAAAAATAGCTGCACCAGTAGAAAAACCTATAAAAGCCGATTCGCAGATGGGCGTATCGATAACACGCTCTGGACCAAATTCATCAAGAAAACCACGGGTTACTTTGAACGCACCTCCAAACTGACCGATATCCTCCCCGATGCAAAAGACACGTTTGTCACGCCTCATCTCTTCGTAAAGACCCTGCCTTATTGCATCTAAAAATGTCATTACAGGCATGTTATTCAATATAAAGCATAAAATGCCTAGTGGAAAATTTGCACTGTTCGCTTTTCATTGGCTATTTCTCCACCACGGCTTGTACCAAATTATAGAATCGTCGGCGAAGACACCCTTGATCGCGTCTTGACCGTCCGGAAGTGGTGAGTTTACAGCAAATTCTTCAGCATCTGATACCTCTTTGTTTACCCTATCGATTATTACCTGCTGTTCAGCCTGAGTCATAAGATCATTGGATGTTAAAAAGTTGACGTATCTATCGATCGGATCCTTCTTTTTCCAATCCTCTAGCATCTCTCTCGGCACATAAGATGCATCATCATGCTCAGCATGCCCTCTCATCCTCATCGTCTTAACCTCGACAATCACAGGGCCATTGCCGGCACGTGCATAAGCAACAGCCTTTTTGCAGAATCTGTAGACCTCAAGGACATCATTTCCATCGCAGATATAACCCGGGATTCCATATGACTGTGCCCTAACTGCAATATCTCTGATATTCATTTGCTTAGTGACTGGGGTAGAGTAGGCCCAGTTGTTGTATTCACAGATCAAAACAAGAGGCAGCTTCATCACTGAAGCAAAATTAAGTGATTCATGAAAATCGCCCGTACTAGTACCTCCATCACCAACATAGGTCATTCCGACCGCCTTGGTCCCCTGCATTCTGCGAGCCCACGCGGCGCCTGCAACAACAGGTATCACAGCGCCCATCATGCTTATGCATGAGATCGTGCCTTTTCCAAGATTGCCAACATGATGGTTTCCATCCTTTCCGCCTGTGGGACTGGTCTTTCTTGTAAAGTATTGAGTGAAGATGTCTCTGGCGCTATGACCGCGCACGAGCAGTGCGCCCATATCCCTTATCATCGGGGAGAGAACATCACCATCTTGCAGAGTATATGAACTTCCTATTGCTGTAGCCTCTTGTCCGAGCGAACGGAATAGTGATCCAATCAAACGGCCCTGTCTGAAGAGAACAAGAAGCCGATCTTCGATCGATCTTGTAAGGAGCATATAGTAGTAAAGTTCGTGAAGCTGTTTTCTATCCAGCCCTTCTGTCGTGTCCTGTCTGGTCTTAACTTTCACACCCAAAAATCCTAGAAAAGCTCTGAATATAGACCTTGACAATCTCCTGAAGATCTATCTGCAGACTGAGTTCCTTTTCCATAGAAGTTACATCCTTGTCTTTTATACCGCAAGGGACAATGAGCTTGAAATAGCTTAGATCCGTATTTACATTCAATGCAAAACCATGGCTTGTTATCCATTTCTCTACTCTCACCCCTATAGATGCAATCTTGCGATCTTCGACCCACACACCTGTGAGCCCATCAATTCTCTTTCCCTGTATACCAAATTCAGAGAGTGTCATTATAATGGTTTGCTCCAGCATTTCCAGATACCATTTCACGTCCTTGCGCCTAGTCTGTAACTGGATTATAGGATACCCAACCAACTGCCCTGGGCCGTGATATGTAATATCGCCCCCCCTGTCTGTCTCATAGACCTCTATCCCGCGTCTTACAGCCTCCTCATCTGAAATCAAAAGATTCTTGCGAGATCCCATCTTGCCAATAGTAATGCAGTGATGATGTTCGAGTAAATAAAGTGTGTCATTTATTTCACCGTGTATTCGTCTGGCTACTGCCTCTTTTTGAAGCCTATATGAATCACCGTAACTTTTGTTACCCAAATACTGGCAATCAATCTTCATTACTTCCTGCAACCATTGGCTCGTCGAAATTAAATATGTATCGCAGCGCCGTATATGCTATGAGCAGCTTCCATTATACCTTCTGAGAGTGTTGGGTGTGGGTGAACAGATCGTGCGAGCGATTCACCTGTCATCTCACCATTTAGCACTGCTACTGCCTCGCCAATCATGTAGCTTGCATAGGAGTGAATAATATGAACGCCCAATATTTCATCGTATTTTTCTTCAGAGATAATCTTCACAAAGCCTTCAGTCTCACCAAGTATCGCTGCCTTGCCAAGGGCCATGAATGGAAATTTTCCAACTTTGACTTTGTAACCGCGCTCGCGCGCCTTGCCCTCTGAAAGGCCGATCGAGGCTATTTGAGGGTCGCAGAATGTGCAATTCGGTATTCTATCGTAATTGAGCGGTTCTTTGGCTATCCCCTTTATATGCTCTACGGCAATGAGCCCTTCAGCAGTGGCCACATGCGCAAGCGCTGGAGTCGGAACAATATCACCAATAGCATAGACGTTAGGCACAGTGGATTGCATAAAGCCATTAACCGTGATTAAACCTCGCTCCGTCTTGATACCCGCACTTTCAAGCCCGATGCCATCAGTACATGCCTTTCTGCCAACTGCTACGAGTACTATTTCAAAAATCTCTTTGATTTCCTTTCCATCTTGACCCTGTATGGCTGCCTCGTACGCACCGGTTTGTGCCTTTAGTTTTGTAACCTTACAGCCGTTATAAATTTTCATCTTACGGCGCGTGAGTATTTTCTTCAGCTCTGCCGAGACATCTTCATCCTCCAACGGCACAATATTCGGAAGAAGTTCTACGACTGTAACCTGACTACCAAGCTTCAGATAAAGGGAAGCGAACTCAATTCCAACGGCGCCAGCGCCAACAACCAAGAGCGACTTGGGGACACGTTCAAGTTGAAGAATCTCGTCGCTTGAAAGCACACCCTTACCATCGAGCTCTAGCCCCGGTATTGCCTTTGGTGCGCCACCAGTAGCAAGAATTATGTTTTCTGCCTTGACCTCTGTCCCATCGACCGTTATCGTGTTCCTGTCCTTTAACCTTCCAAATCCATTTATAACCTTCACCTTGTTCTTCTTCATAAGGAAATCAAGACCCATTGCCATTTTCGATACAACCTTCGACTTGTACTTGTGCATTAGATCTATATTGAGCTTTACGTCCTTGACCTCAATACCGTACTCACTAGCATTTTTTATAGTGTCGTAAAGATAAGCAGAGTGAAGCAGCGCCTTGGTGGGGATGCAGCCTTTATGAAGGCATGTACCGCCAAGCTTTGGATCTTTTTCAATAAGACAAGTCTTGAGCCCTAACTGTCCTCCCTTGATCGCAGCGGCATATCCTCCCGGCCCCGCACCAATCACCGCAAGATCAAATTCTTCAGACATTTTGGGTAGATTTAATCAAGTGATTGCGGGCTTGTCAAACATGAAATGCCAGATATGCTAGAAATAACTTACACCACACCGGCGGTGACATATGGAAGGAGCGCAATGAACCGGGCTCGTTTGATTGCGGTAGTGGCTTGGCGCTGGTGCATGGCACAGTTGCCGGTGCGCCGTCTGGAGAGAATCTTGCCCTGAGGGCTGCAGAGTTTTGAGAGCATGTTGACTTCTTTGTAATCGATCTCGATTATACCATCACGACAGAACTTGCATCTGTTTTCCTTGCTGAACTTTTTATATTTTTCCGTCATTATAAAATTTTATTCAAAATGGAATTTCTTCATCAAACTCTGGGTTTTCAGGGAGTTCAGCTGCATTAACTTGCTCGGCAGGAGCAGGCTGTTCTGAGGTAGTCTGCGGTGCCCTGTCAAGAAATTGAACTGTCGTTGCCACGATCTTGATTTTTGAGCGCTTTTGCCCATCAGGAGCTTCCCACCTGTCTTGAGTAAACCTACCCTCTACAAATACCTGCCTTCCTTTTTTAAGATACTGGGCACAGTTTTCTGCCTGCTTTGCCCATACAACAACATCAAGGAAACACGTATCTTCTTTACTCGAACCATCTTTGAGTTTAAATTGTCTGTTGACTGCTACTGACATATCCAAAACAGCAGTTCCCTGTGGTGTATAACGAAGCTCAGGATCTCGTGTCAAACGCCCTATCAAAAGTACTTTGTTAAGCGATGCCATTACTGTGCCACCTGTTGAGTCTTGTCAGTTTCAAAGTCTTTGGGCATCTCTTTTTCTTTAAATTCGCCCTTGAGTTGCAGGACAAGAGCCCTGAGAATGGTCTCGGATAACTCTAAATCTGCCACTATTTTTGATATACCATCAGCTGGCGACTGGAAATATACAAGAACGTATGTGCCTCGCTGCTGCCTCTTTAATTTGTATGCAAGCTTTCTTTCTCCCCATTTCTTAAGACTCAAGATTGTTGCCCCGTATCTAGTCAGGGTCTTTTGAATCTCATCCTCTACCCTATCCCATTCCTTTGAGGCAATTGCAGGGTCAGCTATCAGCATTAATTCATAAGTTTTCATCTTATTACAGGCTCATTATCATATTTGTCATCACTTGTGATGTCAACCCTAACTGAAGCTAAAAGATGCCATGCCGAGGAAAGAAACAACAACCAACTGACTCTTATTTAGTGAGTGAATCCTTGGGAGGCTCTCTTTCAGAGAGATCGATTATCTCAACTGTAACAAGCAGATATAGATTTTTGGCCTGCTCGAAAACAGCCTTGCGGGTGAAGAAGAAACTAATTATAGGTATGTGTTCGAGGAATGGTGTCCCAGAGTTTGCTTCGTTTCTGGAGACCTGCTTAAAACCAGAGAGGATCACCGTCCCTTTGTCCGGCACTATAGAAGTTACGAGGACCTGCTGTCTCTCTACAATGGGCATTTGTATATTTGGTGGAGGAGGTAGAAAGCCAGGGCCTGGAGGGGGTGGGGGAGGCGCCGTTGGTGCGGCAGGCTGTCTTAACTCCTGCATATTGGCATTTATCTCGAGCGTCACGTATTTCCTGTTAAAGTTAACTATTGGCTTCACTTCTAACGTAAGACCTGCAAACAATGGTGTAATCATTGGTGTCGGAAAGCCAAATGGATTTACACCAGTTATAGTTGACGTCATAGTGCCGGCTACTATTGAGCTTCTTTGCGTATTCAAAAGCGTTATCCTCAGCTCTTGTGCTGTCATCGATTTAGCCTCTTTGGACAAGGCGCGTATTACCATGGTAAGTGTATCGCGTCCGATCACATTTACCTGTGCAAATAGTCCACCATCAGGCCTTAGGAGTGTATCCATAGGCGCCGTTGCGCCAACCAACGGATCAACTTGAAGGTTAGTCGCAAATCCAACCCTCTGCTGCTCTGATGCCCCTGTTATTGATTCATAAGTAAGGTTAACACCCATCTGTTGGAGGAACTCTGCATTTGAAACAATAAATCTTGCTGTTACTGATACCATAAGACCAGTGTAAGTTCTCAGTCTATCAAGCAATTCCTTAATCAGCTTGTGAACCTCAGCAGTGTGAGTGACTAGTAATGTATTATTAGGTGTTTTCTCAATGTCATAGGGACTGGCTGGGTTTTGAGATTTCCAAGTGCCCGGTTTAATGTATTCCTGTATCATTTTAATGATGTCATCTGCTGTAAATAGCGGAGGTCTCGATTGTGGTTGCACTGGCTGAGGGCCTGGTCCCGGAAATGGTCCTGGGAATGGTCCGGGTTGAGGACCCGGTCCGGGGAACGGTCCGGGGCCCGGTCCAGGCTGCACATCAAACAAAAGACCCAAGGCATCATTATTAGCTGGATTGGGTACAGGGCGCGGTCCGGGAAACGGCCCGGGGAATGGTCCGGGGCCGGGAAATGGTCCAGGGAATGGCCCTGGGGGACCAATATTAGGAGCTGCATTGTCAACGATCGGCTGAATTATGTCCCTGATGTCGTAGATGTGAAGTATCGGTTTTTCCAGCGCATTAGTAGGAGTTGTTATAAAGATCTCTGGACCTTCCTTGACAATATAGTCCAATTCAAACTGCTCTAAGAGCAGTTTCAATGCCTTTTCAAACGTAATGTCCTTAAACTTGAAAAAGATCTTTTTGGTTTTGTCTACTCCTGTCAAGTTCTTATCATCTAATCTTATACTTGCCCCAGGAGGTGTTTCTTGTAATTTTTTCTTAATCTCCTCAAGTATCTCTTCCAGAGTATTATCCGGC